>NZ_CAMHVK010000007.1:0-145357 GCF_946188615.1 Streptococcus mitis | reverse complement strand
CTCGGGAAGTAGCTCAGCTTGGTAGAGTACTTGGTTTGGGACCAAGGTGTCGCAGGTTCGAATCCTGTCTTCCCGATTCATTACAGAGATACGTAAGCGTATCTTTTTTGTTTGGCTCTTTGTCAACTGTAGTGGGTTGAAGAAAAGCTAAGATCGAGAAAGGACACATTTCGTCCTTTCTTTTTTGATATTGAGAGCGATAAAAATCCGTTTTTTGAAGTTTTCAAAGTTCCGAAAACCAAAGGCATTTCGCTTGATAAGTTTGATGAGATTATTGGTCGCTTCCAATTTGGCGTTGGAATAGGGTAGTTGAAGGGCGTTGACAATCTTTTCTTTATCCTTGAGGAAGGTTTTAAAGACAGTCTGAAAAAGAGGATGAACCTGCTTTAGATTGTCCTCAATAAGTCCGAAGAATTTGACAGGTTCCTTGTTCTGAAAGTGAAAAAGCAAGAGTTGATAGAGATGGTAGTGGTGTTTCAAGTCTTCTGAATAGCTCAAAAGCTTGTCTAGAATTTCTTTATTCGTCAAGTGCATGCGAAAAGTAGGGCGATAAAAACGTTTATAGCTGAGTTTCCGACTATCTTGTTGGATGAGTTTCCAGTAACGCTTGATAGCCTTGTATTCATGGGATTTTCGATGAAACTGATTCATGATTTGGACACGCATACGACTCATAGCACGGCTCATGTGTTGGACAATATGGAAACGATCCAACACGATTTTAGCGTTTGGAAAAAGCTGTTTAGCCAAGTCATAGTAAGGGCTAAACATATCCATAGTAATGATTTTCACTCGACATCGGACGACTCTATCATATTTAAGAAAGTAATTTCGAATAATAGGTTGTGTTCTTCCCTCGAGAACAGTGATGATATTGAGCTTTTCAAAATCTTGTGCAATGAAACTCATTTTTCCCTTTGTAAAGGAGTACTCATCCCAAGACATAATCTCAGGCAGACGAGAAAAATCAGACTTAAAACGGAAGTCATTGAGCTTGCGAATGACAGTTGAAGTTGAGATGGCCAGCTGATGGGCAATATCGGTCATAGAAGTTTTTTCAATCAGCTTCTGAGCAATTTTTTGGTTGATGATACGAGGGATTTGATGATTTTTCTTTACTAGAGGAGTCTCAGCAACCATCATTTTTGAACACTGATAGCACTTAAAACGACGTTTTCTAAGTAGAATTCTAGTAGCCATACCAGTCGTTTCTATGTAAGGGATCTTAGACGGTTTTTGAAAGTCATATTTCTTCATTTGCCTTCCACAATCAGGGCAAGATGGGGCCTCATAGTCCAGTTTAGCGATGATTTCTTTGTGGGTATTCCTATTGATGACATCCATAAATTGGATATTAGGGTCTTTAATGTCTAGTAGTTTTGTGATAAAATGTAATTGTTCCATAGGATTCTTTCTAATGATGGTTTGGTCGCTTTTCATTATAGATCTTATGGGACTTTTTTTCTACAATAAAAACGGCTCCATAATATCTATAGGGGATTTACCCACTACAAATATTATAGAGCCTTCATTTTGATCGCGTATACTTTTTTGTTTCCTGATTTGTTCAATGAATACTGTAGTTTAGGAACATAAATTAAAATTTAACAGATTGTATAATTCTTACAAACTTTTAAGAAAGTAATTGAAGAATTTTTTGCTATGCCTATAATATATGTATTTGTACGATAAAAATTTCTACTCTTTTGATTTTAAATAAGTATTAGTTTTCAATATAGTGTGAATTGGGGTTGATATCTCTTTTGAGGAAACTAACTGAGAGTTTTTCTACTTGTGTTTTATTGTATAGTGTATCTTGCTTGTTTTGAACAGAATTTTTATGACATTTGTCATATTTCCTAGTGACAGAAGCATCTAGCTCAGCCAACTTCAAAAGTCTATAATTGAAGTATGAAATGGAGGAAGAAGAGATGAAAAATAAAATGATTGTCGTAATGAGTTTAGTAGCAGCAGGAGTCATGACTTATCTCATGTTCTCAGGATTGGACGAAGACTTCTATCATTTTCCTTGGGAGCTATTTGCAGGATTTGGAATGATGTCTTGGCTTATCAGAGAAGGTTTGAAATTAGTCAGTGATGTGAAAAAGGAGTTTGAAAAATGAAAAAAGCGTTTCTCTATCTTTTTATTGGACTATCACTAGTGGTATGGTTGGTGGAAATGTTTACAGGTTGGTTTGATCAAGCCTTCCTTCACCAATTCATCCGTGGTGCCTGGGGACTAGGATTTATGATTTTCGTCGTTTTCCCTATGGGAATGGAGTGGTTGAAGGGAGAATCTCATGACTGTGATTAAAGTTGAGAAATTGTGTAAGAAAATAAAAGACAAGGAGATCTTGCGGAACATCTCTTTTGAAATCAACGATGGTGAATGCGTCGCCTTGATTGGTCCCAATGGTGCTGGAAAGACCACACTCTTGGACTGTTTGCTTGGAGATAAACTGGTCACAAGCGGTCAAGTATCTATCCAAGGCTTGCCAGTAACGAGCTCTAAGTTAGACTATACAAGATCCTACCTCCCTCAAGAGAATGTAATCGTTCAGAAACTAAAGGTAAAAGAGTTGATTGCTTTTTTTCAAAGAATTTATCCAAATCACTTGAGTAACCAGGAAATCGATAAACTATTACAGTTTGATAAGCAACAAAAAGAGCAATTCGCAGAAAAATTATCAGGTGGACAAAAGCGTCTTTTCTCTTTTGTCTTGACCTTAATTGGGCGACCAAAGCTTGTTTTTTTAGATGAGCCAACTGCTGCCATGGATACTTCAACCCGCCAACGTTTTTGGGAAATTGTTCAGGAGCTAAAAGCTAAGGGAGTTACCATTCTCTATTCGTCCCATTATATCGAAGAGGTAGAGCATACAGCGGACCGAATCTTGGTCTTGAATAAGGGAGAGTTGATTCGCGATACAACACCTCTAGCCATGCGCAGTGAGGAGATTGAAAAGCACTTTATTCTTCCTCTAGCATACAAGGAAGTCATTGAGGAGTCTAACTTGGTTGAAAACTGGTCACAAAAACAAGATGCTTTGCAAGTAGTTACACGTGAAGCGGATGCTTTTTGGCAACTGTTAGTGCAAGCAGGATGTAGGATTCAAGAAATCGAAGTTAATAATCGTAGTTTGCTGGATACAATCTTTGAAGAAACGCAGAAGGGAGATAACTAAGATGAAACAATGGATAGCATTAAATAAGATAGAATTTCTATTGACCAAACGGCAATCAGTCTATTATTTATTATCAGTAGGGATGCCGACAGCCTTCTATCTATTCTTTTCTGGCATGTACCAGGACACACCAGGTGGACCCGCGAATTTTATGCGTGATTACCTTATCTCTATGACTGCCTTTTCCATGATGTCAACAGCTATCTTCTCATTCCCAGTTGTTTTACATACCGACAAGATGAACAACTGGCAGAAAACATTGCGCCATACCCCTGTAAATATGGTAGAATATTATCTATCAAAGATAACAAGTATGATGGTTGATTATTTGGTCTCAATCCTAGTTGTTTTCTCAGTTGGGCACTTGGTCAGAGGTGTGGATATGTCTCTTGGAAATTGGATTGGGGCGGCTCTCTTGCTGATTTTGGGAAGTATTGCATTTGTAGCACTTGGCTTGACCTTGACTCTCTTACCAACTAGTCAGCTGATGTCTGTCGTGGGCAATCTTCTCTATCTAGGCTTGGCTGTTTTGGGTGGACTCTGGATGCCCATCTCTTTATTTCCAGACTGGATGCAAGCAATCGGGAAGTGCCTACCAACTTATCAGTTGATGGAGTTGCTCAAGACCTTCTTAAACGAGGGTGGCATCAATTTATCAGCCACAGTTTATCTACTTGTTTTTTCAGCAGTTTTGTTTGGTTTGACCATTTACCTTCAAGGTCATAAGGAGAATTCTTAATGCTTGAAAGACTGAAAAGCATACACTATATGTTTTGGGCCAGTTTAATTTTTATGATTTTCCCCATCCTACCTGTAGTGACTGGGTGGCTTTCTGTCTGGCATTTATTGATTGATATTCTATTTGTAGTGGCATATTTGGGTGTTTTAACAACTAAGAGCCAGCGCCTATCTTGGCTATATTGGGGTCTCATGCTGACTTATGTAGTTGGGAATACTGCCTTTGTTGCTGTTAATTATATCTGGTTCTTCTTTTTCCTTTCTAACCTCTTAAGTTATCATTTTGGCGTACGTAGTTTAAAGTCTTTACATGTCTGGACTTTTCTTCTTGCTCAAGTCCTTGTTGTGGGCCAACTGTTGATTTTTCAGAGAATCGAAGTTGAGTTTCTATTCTATCTACTTGTAATTCTTACTTTTGTCGATTTAATGACTTTTGGCTTGGTTCGGATTCGGATTGTGGAGGATTTGAAAGAAGCACAGGCTAAGCAAAATGCCCAGATAAATCTATTGCTAGCTGAAAATGAACGCAGTCGTATTGGTCAAGATTTGCATGATAGTCTGGGGCATACCTTTGCTATGCTTAGTGTTAAAACTGATCTAGCCTTGCAGTTATTTCAAATACAGGCTTATCCACAGGTGGAAAAGGAATTAAGAGAAATACAGCAAATTAGCAAAGAATCAATGCGTGAAGTGCGAACCATTGTGGAAAATCTTAAGTCTAGAACTTTGACATCCGAACTAGAGACTGTGAAAAAGATGTTAGAAATTGCTGGAATTGAGGTGGAAATAGCTAATCAACTAGATACAGCTAGCTTAACTCAGGAATTGGAGTCAACGGCTTCCATGATTTTGCTTGAATTGGTGACTAATATCATCAAACATGCCAAAGCTTCTAAAGTCTACTTAAAATTAGAACGGACAGAGAAAGAACTCATTCTAACAGTGGGAGATGATGGCTGTGGCTTTGCTTCTATAAAGGGGGATGACCTCCATACAGTTCGAGATCGTGTTCTTCCATTTTCGGGAGAAGTAAAGGTAATTAGTTGGAAAGAACCGACAGAAGTTCAGGTTCGACTACCTTATAAGGAGAGAAACTAAGATGAAACTACTTGTTGCAGAAGATCAAAGTATGTTGCGAGATGCCATGTGCCAGTTGCTCACGCTTCAACCAGATGTAGAGTCTGTCTTTCAAGCCAAGAATGGGCAAGAAGCAATCCAACTATTAGAAAAGGAGTCTGTAAATATAGCCATCCTTGACGTAGAAATGCCTGTTAAGACAGGTCTTGAAGTTTTGGAGTGGATACGAGCAGAAAAGCTTGAAACAAAGGTGGTTGTGGTGACGACCTTCAAGCGTCCTGGGTATTTTGAACGTGCGGTCAAGGCCGGAGTAGATGCTTATGTATTAAAAGAAAGAAATATTGCAGACCTCATGCAAACCTTGCACACCGTCCTAGAGGGACGCAAGGAGTATTCGCCTGAATTGATGGAAGTGGTGATGACGCATCCCAATCCATTAACGGAGCAAGAAATCGCAGTTTTAAAGGGAATTGCTCAGGGCTTCTCTAACCAAGAAATTGCAGACAAACTTTATCTATCCAACGGAACCGTCCGAAACTATGTTACCAATATTCTTTCGAAACTAGATGCTGGTAATCGAACAGAAGCTGCTAATATTGCGAAAGAATCTGGTTGGTTGTGATACTATCATATCTCGAAAACAATTATGTGCTAAAATTGATGGGATTGAATGGAACAATACTAACTTTAGGAGGGTGGGATTCCTCCTTTTTCTTTTTTGGGGGAGCACTACAAAAGAGCTAAAATTAACAATAAAAAAGAAAAATATCTTGACAACCAAGGGAAAATTTTGTTACAATAATAGACGGTACTTTTTACTTTTGGTCTCTCAAGAGTGTACAGGGACGTGCTGACAAATGTTGCAAAAGTACACACAGATGATAGCTGTCACCAAGTGTATCATCACCAAAAATAAAAAAACACAGGAGAATGTAGATGCCTACAATTAACCAATTGGTTCGCAAACCGCGTAAATCAAAAGTAGAAAAATCTAAATCACCAGCTTTGAACGTTGGTTACAACAGTCATAAAAAAGTTCAAACAAACGTTTCTTCACCACAAAAACGTGGTGTTGCAACTCGTGTTGGAACAATGACACCTAAAAAACCTAACTCAGCCCTTCGTAAATTTGCTCGTGTACGTTTGAGCAACCTTATCGAAGTTACTGCCTACATCCCAGGTATCGGACACAACTTGCAAGAGCACAGTGTGGTGCTTCTTCGTGGTGGACGTGTAAAAGACCTTCCAGGGGTACGTTACCATATCGTCCGTGGTGCACTTGATACTGCAGGTGTTAACGATCGTAAACAAGGCCGTTCTAAATACGGTACTAAACGTCCAAAAGCATAAGGAAAGGGGATAAAGAGAAATGAGTCGTAAAAATAGAGCTCCAAAACGTGACGTATTGCCAGATCCGCTTTACAATTCACAACTAGTTACTCGTCTTATCAACCGCGTTATGCTTGATGGTAAACGTGGTACAGCTGCTTCAATCGTTTACGGTGCTTTTGAGCAAATCAAAGAAGCTACTGGAAACGATGCACTTGAAGTATTTGAAACAGCTATGGAAAACATCATGCCTGTACTTGAAGTACGTGCACGTCGTGTTGGTGGTTCTAACTACCAAGTCCCAGTTGAAGTTCGTCCAGAACGTCGTACAACACTTGGACTTCGTTGGTTGGTAACAATCGCTCGTCTTCGTGGTGAACACACAATGCAAGACCGTCTTGCAAAAGAAATCTTGGATGCTGCTAACAACACTGGTGCAGCTGTTAAGAAACGTGAAGACACTCACCGTATGGCTGAAGCTAACCGTGCATTCGCACACTTCCGTTGGTAAAATCATGATGCTAGGAACGGTAAGGATGCAAGGTGAAAATAGGAAACTGACGCAGTATTCGACGAATACAAGGAAGTTTATCTTTTTCACACAGCATCCCGTTCCGGCTCAAATCGGCTAATTAACTTTAGCCCGAGTTCAATTCAACTTGTAAATCTACAAGTTGAAACCAACAATAGCATGAAAACATTGAGAACGGGTAGGTCCTGCCTATCCGTTTTTATTAAAATCGTGTTATAATAGAATAGAAATCAAAAATAAATAGGAGAAACAAACCTCATGGCACGCGAATTTTCACTTGAAAAAACTCGTAATATCGGTATCATGGCTCACGTCGATGCTGGTAAAACAACAACTACTGAGCGTATTCTTTACTACACTGGTAAAATCCACAAAATCGGTGAAACTCACGAAGGTGCGTCACAAATGGACTGGATGGAGCAAGAGCAAGAGCGTGGTATCACTATCACATCTGCTGCGACAACAGCTCAATGGAACAACCACCGCGTAAACATCATCGACACACCAGGACACGTGGACTTCACAATCGAAGTACAACGTTCTCTTCGTGTATTGGATGGTGCTGTTACCGTTCTTGACTCACAATCAGGTGTTGAGCCTCAAACTGAAACAGTTTGGCGTCAAGCAACTGAGTATGGAGTTCCACGTATCGTATTTGCCAACAAAATGGACAAAATCGGTGCTGACTTCCTTTACTCTGTAAGCACACTTCACGATCGTCTTCAAGCAAATGCACACCCAATCCAATTGCCAATCGGTTCTGAAGATGACTTCCGTGGTATCATCGACTTGATCAAGATGAAAGCTGAAATCTATACTAACGACCTTGGTACAGATATCCTTGAAGAAGACATCCCAGCTGAATACCTTGACCAAGCTCAAGAATACCGTGAAAAATTGATCGAAGCAGTTGCTGAAACTGACGAAGAATTGATGATGAAATACCTCGAAGGTGAAGAAATCACTAACGAAGAATTGAAAGCTGGTATCCGTAAAGCGACTATCAACGTTGAATTCTTCCCAGTATTGTGTGGTTCTGCCTTCAAGAACAAAGGTGTTCAATTGATGCTTGATGCGGTTATCGACTACCTTCCAAGCCCACTTGATATCCCAGCAATCAAGGGTATTAACCCAGATACAGACGAAGAAGAAACTCGTCCAGCATCTGACGAAGAGCCATTTGCAGCTCTTGCCTTCAAGATCATGACTGACCCATTTGTAGGTCGTTTGACATTCTTCCGTGTTTACTCTGGTGTTCTTCAATCAGGTTCATACGTATTGAACACTTCTAAAGGTAAACGTGAGCGTATCGGACGTATCCTTCAAATGCACGCCAACAGCCGTCAAGAAATTGACACTGTTTACTCAGGTGATATCGCTGCTGCCGTTGGTTTGAAAGATACTACAACTGGTGACTCATTGACAGATGAAAAAGCTAAAATCATCCTTGAGTCAATCAACGTTCCAGAACCAGTTATCCAATTGATGGTTGAGCCAAAATCTAAAGCTGACCAAGACAAGATGGGTATCGCTCTTCAAAAATTGGCTGAAGAAGATCCAACATTCCGCGTTGAAACAAACGTTGAAACTGGTGAAACAGTTATCTCTGGTATGGGTGAGCTTCACCTTGACGTCCTTGTTGACCGTATGCGTCGTGAGTTCAAAGTTGAAGCTAACGTAGGTGCTCCTCAAGTATCTTACCGTGAAACATTCCGCGCTTCTACTCAAGCACGTGGATTCTTCAAACGTCAGTCTGGTGGTAAAGGTCAATTCGGTGATGTATGGATTGAATTTACTCCAAACGAAGAAGGTAAAGGATTCGAATTCGAAAACGCAATCGTCGGTGGTGTGGTTCCTCGTGAATTTATCCCAGCGGTTGAAAAAGGTTTGGTAGAATCTATGGCTAACGGTGTTCTTGCAGGTTACCCAATGGTTGACGTTAAAGCTAAACTTTACGATGGTTCATACCACGATGTCGACTCATCTGAAACTGCCTTCAAGATCGCGGCTTCACTTGCTCTTAAAGAAGCTGCTAAATCAGCACAACCAGCTATCCTTGAACCAATGATGCTTGTAACAATCACTGTTCCAGAAGAAAACCTTGGTGATGTTATGGGTCACGTAACTGCTCGTCGTGGACGTGTAGATGGTATGGAAGCACATGGTAACAGCCAAATCGTTCGTGCTTACGTTCCACTTGCTGAAATGTTCGGTTACGCAACAGTTCTTCGTTCTGCATCTCAAGGACGTGGTACATTCATGATGGTATTTGACCACTACGAAGATGTACCTAAGTCAGTACAAGAAGAAATCATTAAGAAAAACAAAGGTGAAGACTAATCCGTCCTCACTCTAGAAGGAAGTCACTTAGTGGCTTCCTTTTGTCTTTAGAAAATACCTCTAAATATGGTAAAATAGTAGAAGAATAATGTGAGGAAAATGAATGTCAAACAGTTTTGAAATTTTGATGAATCAACTGGGGATGCCTGCTGAAATGAGACAGGATCCTGCTTTAGCACAGGCCGATATTGAGCGAGTTGTGGTTCATAAAATTAGTAAGGTATGGGAGTTTCATTTCGTATTTTCTAATATTTTACCGATTGAAATCTTTTTAGAATTAAAGAAAGGTTTGAGCGAAGAATTTTCTAAGACAGGCAATAAAGCTATTTTCGAAATCAAGACTCTGTCTCAAGAATTTTCAAATCAACTCTTGCAGTCCTACTATAGAGAGGCTTTTTCTGAGGGGCCATGTGCTAGTCAAGGTTTTAAGTCCCTTTATCAGAATTTGCGAGTTCGTGCGGAGGGCAATCAACTCTTTATTGAAGGATCTGAGGCGATTGATAAGGAACACTTTAAGAAAAATCATCTTCCTAATTTAGCCAAACAACTTGAGAAGTTTGGTTTTCCAATTTTTAACTGTCAAGTAGAGAAAAATGATGTCCTGACCCAAGAGCAAGAGGAAGCCTTTCATGCTGAAAATGAGCAGATTGTTCAAGCTGCCAATGAGGAAGCGCTTCGTGCTATGGAACAACTGGAACAGATGGCACCTCCTCCAGCGGAAGAGAAACCAGCCTTTGATTTTCAAACGAAAAAAGCTGCAGCTAAACCCAAGCTAGATAAGGCCGAGATTACTCCTATGATCGAAGTGACGACGGAGGAAAATCGTTTGGTCTTTGAAGGGGTTGTTTTTGATGTGGATCAAAAAGTGACCAGAACAGGGCGTGTTTTGATCAACTTTAAAATGACGGACTACACTTCCAGTTTTTCGATGCAAAAGTGGGTTAAGAACGAGGAAGAGGCTCAGAAATTTGACCTCATCAAGAAAAATTCTTGGCTCCGAGTGCGTGGGAATGTGGAGATGAATAACTTCACACGCGATTTGACTATGAATGTGCAGGATGTGCAGGAAGTTGTTCACTATGAGCGGAAGGATTTGATGCCAGAAGGTGAGCGCCGGGTTGAGTTTCATGCTCATACTAACATGTCGACCATGGATGCTCTACCAGAGGTTGAAGAAATCGTTGCGACAGCTGCTAAGTGGGGACACAAGGCGGTTGCCATCACGGACCACGGGAATGTCCAGTCCTTCCCACACGGCTATAAGGCGGCCAAAAAAGCGGGAATCCAGCTAATCTATGGAATGGAAGCCAATATCGTGGAGGACCGTGTCCCTATCGTCTATAACGAAGTGGAGCTGGACTTGTCAGAAGCGACCTACGTGGTCTTTGACGTGGAAACGACAGGACTTTCAGCTATCTATAATGATTTGATTCAGGTTGCGGCCTCTAAGATGTACAAGGGGAATGTTATTGCTGAATTTGATGAATTTATCAATCCTGGACATCCCTT
Organism: Streptococcus mitis; assembly: GCF_946188615.1. Classification (GTDB taxonomy): domain Bacteria; phylum Bacillota; class Bacilli; order Lactobacillales; family Streptococcaceae; genus Streptococcus; species Streptococcus mitis_BZ. The sequence goes on along the minus strand of NZ_CAMHVK010000007.1, from coordinate 134,647 downwards.
GTCAGCTTTTACTACTGAGTTGACTGGAATTACAGATGACCATGTCAAAAATGCCAAACCACTAGAACCAGTTTTGCAAGAATTCCAAGAATTCTGCAAGGATACGGTCTTAGTTGCCCACAATGCTACCTTTGACGTTGGATTTATGAATGCCAATTATGAGCGTCATGGTCTTCCAAGGATTAGTCAGCCAGTTATCGATACGTTAGAGTTTGCTAGAAACCTCTATCCTGAGTATAAACGTCATGGTTTGGGGCCTTTGACCAAGCGTTTTGGTGTGGCCTTGGAACATCACCACATGGCCAACTACGATGCGGAAGCTACAGGTCGTCTGCTTTTCATCTTTATCAAAGAGGTAGCAGAAAAACATGGTGTGACCGACTTAGCTAGACTCAACATTGATTTGATTAGTCCAGATTCTTATAAAAAAGCTCGGATCAAGCATGCGACCATTTATGTCAAGAATCAGGTGGGGCTAAAAAATATCTTTAAGCTGGTTTCTCTGTCTAATACCAAGTACTTTGAAGGGGTACCACGGATTCCGAGAACGGTTTTAGATGCCCATCGGGAAGGTCTGATTTTAGGTTCAGCTTGCTCTGAAGGTGAAGTTTTTGACGCGGTTGTTTCCCAAGGTGTGGATGCGGCGGTTGAGGTGGCCAAGTATTATGACTTTATCGAGGTTATGCCACCTGCTATCTATGCTCCCTTAATCGCCAAGGAGCAGGTCAAGGATATGGAGGAACTCCAGACCATTATCAAGAGTTTGATAGAGGTGGGAGACCGTCTTGGTAAGCCTGTTCTGGCTACCGGAAATGTTCACTATATCGAACCGGAAGAAGAGATTTATCGTGAAATTATTGTCCGTAGTTTGGGGCAGGGGGCTATGATTAACCGGACCATCGGTCATGGTGAACATGCCCAACCAGCACCACTTCCAAAGGCTCATTTTCGAACGACCAATGAGATGTTGGATGAATTTGCCTTCTTGGGAGAGGAACTGGCTCGTAAACTGGTTATTGAAAACACCAATGCCTTGGCAGAAACCTTTGAGCCTGTTGAGGTTGTAAAAGGTGATTTGTACACACCTTTTATCGACAAGGCGGAAGAAACGGTTGCTGAGTTGACCTATAAGAAAGCTTTTGAGATTTATGGAAATCCACTGCCAGATATTGTTGATTTGCGGATTGAAAAAGAACTAACCTCTATTCTGGGGAATGGATTTGCCGTGATTTATCTGGCATCGCAGATGCTGGTGCAACGTTCCAATGAACGGGGTTACTTGGTTGGTTCTCGTGGGTCTGTCGGATCTAGTTTCGTTGCGACCATGATTGGGATTACAGAGGTCAATCCTCTCTCTCCTCACTATGTCTGTGGTCAGTGTCAGTACAGTGAGTTTATCACTGACGGTTCTTACGGTTCAGGTTTTGATATGCCCAATAAGGACTGTCCAAACTGTGGTCACAAACTCAGCAAAAATGGGCAAGATATTCCTTTCGAGACCTTCCTTGGTTTTGATGGGGACAAGGTTCCTGATATTGACTTGAACTTCTCGGGAGAAGACCAGCCTAGCGCCCACTTGGATGTGCGTGATATCTTTGGTGAGGAATATGCCTTCCGTGCAGGAACGGTTGGTACGGTAGCTGCTAAGACTGCCTATGGATTTGTCAAGGGTTACGAGCGAGACTATGGCAAGTTTTATCGTGATGCAGAGGTGGAACGCCTCGCTCAAGGTGCAGCTGGTGTCAAGCGGACGACGGGACAACACCCGGGAGGAATCGTTGTTATTCCTAACTACATGGATGTTTACGACTTTACGCCTGTCCAGTATCCAGCAGATGACGTGACGGCTGAATGGCAGACCACTCACTTTAACTTCCACGATATCGATGAGAACGTCCTCAAACTCGATGTGCTGGGACATGATGATCCGACCATGATTCGAAAACTCCAGGACTTGTCTGGGATTGATCCTAATGAAATCCCTATGGATGACGAAGGCGTGATGGCCCTCTTTTCTGGGACTGATGTGCTAGGTGTGACTCCTGAACAAATCGGAACTCCGACAGGCATGCTGGGGATTCCAGAGTTTGGAACCAACTTTGTACGAGGCATGGTAGATGAAACGCATCCGACGACTTTTGCAGAATTGCTTCAGTTGTCTGGACTGTCCCACGGTACTGACGTTTGGTTGGGAAATGCCCAGGATTTGATTAAACAAGGGATTGCGGATCTATCAACCGTTATCGGTTGTCGAGACGACATCATGGTTTACCTCATGCATGCTGGTCTCGAACCTAAGATGGCCTTTACCATCATGGAACGGGTACGTAAGGGCTTGTGGCTCAAGATTTCCGAAGAGGAACGCAATGGCTACATTGAAGCCATGAAGGCTAATAAGGTGCCAGAGTGGTATATCGAGTCCTGTGGGAAAATTAAGTATATGTTCCCTAAGGCCCATGCGGCAGCCTACGTTATGATGGCCTTGCGTGTAGCTTACTTCAAGGTTCATCATCCCATTTATTACTACTGTGCTTATTTCTCAATCCGTGCTAAGGCTTTTGATATCAAGACCATGGGGGCGGGCTTGGAGGCTATCAAGCGCAGAATGGAAGAAATCTCTGAAAAACGGAAGAACAATGAAGCCTCTAATGTGGAGATCGATCTCTATACAACTCTTGAGATTGTCAATGAGATGTGGGAGCGTGGCTTCAAGTTTGGGAAGTTAGACCTCTACCGTAGTGATGCGACTGAATTCATCATTGACGGAGATACACTGATTCCACCATTTGTTGCTATGGATGGTCTAGGAGAGAACGTTGCTAAGCAGCTGGTGCGAGCGCGTGAAGAGGGAGAATTCCTCTCTAAAACAGAATTGCGCAAGCGTGGAGGGCTCTCATCAACCTTGGTTGAAAAGATGGATGAAATGGGAATTCTCGGAAATATGCCAGAGGATAACCAGTTGAGTTTGTTTGATGAGTTGTTTTAAGTGCTAGTAACGGAGGGCTTTTGATGAAACTAAGAATATTTGCAGAAGACAAACCAGCTCAAAAAGTTTTTGACTATCAGCTAGAGCTGGCAGATGAAATAATTCTTCTATCAACAGCACTCTTGTCAGGTGCCATTGCTTTAGCAGGATTATTCTCTGCTTTGAAAGAAAAATAAAAATAGAAAAGAGATAACAGAATGGTTTTACCAAATTTTAAAGAAAATCTAGAAAAATATGCGAAATTATTGGTTGCGAACGGAATCAATGTGCAACCTGGTCACACTTTGGCTCTCTCTATCGATGTGGAGCAACGCGAGTTGGCTCACTTAATCGTCAAAGAAGCTTATGCTTTGGGTGCGCACGAGGTTATTGTTCAGTGGACAGATGATGTGATTAACCGTGAGAAATTCCTCCATGCGCCGATGGAGCGTTTGGACAATGTGCCAGAATATAAGATTGCTGAGATGAACTATCTTTTGGAAAACAAGGCTAGCCGTCTTGGAGTTCGTTCATCTGATCCAGGTGCTTTGAACGGTGTGGATGCTGACAAGCTTTCAGCTTCTGCTAAAGCTATGGGACTTGCCATGAAGCCAATGCGAATCGCAACTCAATCTAACAAGGTTAGCTGGACGGTAGCAGCCGCTGCTGGACTTGAGTGGGCTAAGAAAGTCTTTCCAAATGCTGCGAACGATGAAGAAGCAGTCGATCTCCTTTGGGACCAAATCTTCAAAACTTGCCGTGTCTATGAAGAAGATCCTGTTAAGGCTTGGGAAGAGCATGCAACTATCCTCAAGAGCAAGGCCGATATGCTTAATAAAGAGCAATTTTCAGCCCTTCACTACACAGCGCCAGGAACAGATTTGACACTTGGTTTGCCGAAAAACCATGTTTGGGAATCAGCTGGTGCTATCAATGCACAGGGCGAAGGATTCTTGCCAAATATGCCGACAGAAGAAGTCTTCACAGCACCTGATTTCCGTCGTGCAGATGGTTATGTCACTTCTACAAAACCGCTTAGTTATAACGGAAACATTATTGAAGGTATTAAGGTGACCTTTAAGGATGGACAAATCGTTGATATCACTGCTGAGAAGGGTGATCAAGTGATGAAAGACCTTGTATTTGAAAACGCGGGCGCGCGCGCCTTGGGTGAATGTGCCTTGGTACCAGATCCAAGCCCAATTTCTCAGTCAGGTATTACCTTCTTTAACACCCTTTTCGATGAGAATGCTTCAAACCACTTGGCTATTGGTGCAGCCTATGCAACTAGCGTTGTTGGTGGAGCGGAGATGAGTGAAGAGGAGCTTGAAGCTGCGGGGCTTAACCGTTCAGATGTTCACGTAGACTTTATGATTGGTTCTGACCAAATGAATATCGATGGTATCCGTGAGGATGGGACACGTGTACCACTCTTCCGTAACGGAGATTGGGCAAATTAAGGAGATAATATGTTAGGAAGTATGTTCGTTGGTCTCCTAGTTGGATTTTTAGCAGGTACTCTGACCAATCGTGGAGAACGCATGGGATGTTTTGGAAAAATGTTTCTCGGATGGATTGGTGCCTTTATAGGCCATTTGCTTTTTGGGACTTGGGGACCGATAATAGCAGGAACTGCCATTATTCCGGCAGTACTAGGTTCCATGATTGTCTTAGCGATTTTCTGGAGACGAGGAAGTTAATTTCTTAAATCTGATACTCAATGAAAATCAAAGAGCAAACTAGGAAACTAGCCGCAGGTTGCTCAAAGCACTGCTTTGAGGTTGTAGATGAAACTGACGAAGCCAGCTCAAAACACTGTTTTGAGGTTGCAGATAGAACTGACGAAGTCAGCTCAAAACACCGTTTTGAGGTTGCAGATAGAACTGACGAAGTCAGTAACATATATACGGCAAGGCGACGTTGACGCGGTTTGAAGAGATTTTTGAAGAGTATGAAACGAAAAGGAGGTTGGTCATTGTACCAGCCTCCTTTTGAGTATGATATAATAGTTCTATGAGATTAGATAAATTTTTAGTTGCCTGCGCTGTGGGGAGTCGGACTGAGGTCAAAAACTTGCTCAAGTCTGGGCGCGTGATGGTAAATGGTAAAAAAGAAAAGTCAGCGAAACTGCAGATTGATGAAGAAAGAGATGAGATTCGCTTTGACGGGCAAGTGTTGGAGTATGAAGAGTTTGTCTACTACATGATGAACAAGCCCAAAGGAGTTATCTCAGCGACTGAGGATCCTAAGCACAGAACGGTTCTGGACTTGCTGGATGATATTGCTCGGAGCAAGGAAGTTTTCCCAGTAGGACGCTTGGATATTGACACGCATGGTCTTTTGCTCTTGACTAATGACGGCAAGCTTGCCCATGCTCTTCTTTCACCTAAGCGTCATGTTGACAAGACATATCTGTCTCAGGTCAAAGGAATTATGACCCAAGAAGATGTGGAGACATTTGCCGAGGGTATTTCTCTCAAAGACTTTAATTGTCAGCCCGCTAAACTGGAGATTGTGTCCGTAGACACAGAAAAAAATCAAAGCCAAATTCGTGTGACCATTGCAGAAGGGAAGTTTCATCAGGTCAAGCGTATGGTGGCCTACTGTGGCAAGGAAGTAGTAGACTTGCAACGTTTGACTATGGGAACGCTAGTATTGGATGAGAACTTAGAACGAGGGGAATGGCGTCGCTTGACCAAGGAGGAATTAGAAAATCTTCTTGCTAGTATTACTTAATTTGGTTTATATTCGAAAAAGGTGAGGAAGAATATCCTTGCCTTTTATGTTTTTCAGTTGCTTACTTTGTGAAAAGAGTTATAATAGACTGTAGAATAAAAGGAGGAATCTATGAACGCGATTCAAGAATCATTTACTGATAAATTATTTGCCAATTATGAAGCAAATGTCAAATACCAAGCGATTGAAAATGCAGCCAGCCACAATGGAATTTTTGCAGCCCTAGAACGTCGCCAAAGCCATGTAGACAATACACCTGTTTTCTCATTGGATTTGACTAAGGACAAGGTAACCAACCAGAAAGCGTCTGGTCGTTGCTGGATGTTTGCAGCTCTTAACACCTTCCGCCACAAACTCATTTCACAATATAAATTGGAAAATTTTGAGTTATCACAGGCCCACACCTTCTTCTGGGACAAGTATGAGAAATCAAACTGGTTCTTGGAGCAAGTCATTGCGACTGCAGACCAAGACTTGACCAGCCGTAAGGTTAAATTCCTACTCCAAACACCACAACAAGACGGAGGTCAGTGGGATATGGTGGTGTCTCTCTTTGAGAAATACGGTGTCGTTCCTAAGTCGGTTTACCCTGAATCTGTTTCATCTAGCAGTAGTCGTGAGCTAAATGCCATTCTCAACAAATTGCTTCGTCAAGATGCTCAAATCTTGCGTGACTTGCTCGCTTCTGGTGCAGACCAAGCGACTGTTCAAGCTAAGAAAGAAGACCTCTTGCAAGAAATCTTTAATTTTCTTGCTATGTCCCTAGGCCTTCCACCACGTAAATTTGACTTTGCTTATCGCGATAAGGATAACAACTACCAAAGCGAAAAGGGCATCACACCACAAGAGTTTTACAAGAAATATGTCAATCTTCCTCTAGAGGACTATGTTTCTGTTATCAATGCCCCAACTGCTGACAAGCCTTACGGCAAATCTTACACAGTTGAGATGTTGGGGAATGTGGTTGGTAGCCGTGCGGTTCGTTACATCAATGTACCGATGGAACGCTTGAAAGAATTAGCGATTGCCCAAATGCAAGCAGGTGAGACTGTTTGGTTTGGATCAGATGTCGGTCAACTCAGCAATCGTAAAGCTGGGATCCTTGCGACAGATGTTTATGACTTTGAATCAAGCATGGACATTAAACTCACTCAAGACAAGGCTGGACGTTTGGATTACAGTGAGAGCTTGATGACCCACGCCATGGTCTTGACAGGTGTGGATTTGGATGAAAATGGCAAGTCAACCAAGTGGAAGGTTGAAAACTCATGGGGAGACAAGGTTGGTACAGATGGTTACTTTGTTGCTTCAGATGCTTGGATGGACGAATACACTTATCAAATTGTTGTTCGTAAGGAATTACTAACAGCAGAAGAACTAGCTGCCTATGAAGCAGAACCAATCGTCCTTGCACCATGGGATCCAATGGGTGCCTTGGCCGAATAAAAGTATAGAAAAAAGGAATCAGATTTTAGAACCTGATTCCTTTTAAGTTGCTTGATTACATGATGTGAAGAACATGTGCCACAATACCCACTGCGAAGAGTGCAAGGATAATAGTGATTGGAGATACTTTTTTCTTAAGCAAGTACATGCAAAGGAGAGTAAGGAGTAGTCCTGATAGTCCAGGGATCAACATATCCAAGTTTTGTTGGAAAGTAGTAACTTTTTCAGGTGTTTGAGACAATCCTTGTCCTACTTGTGCGAATGCTTCTTGGATACCTTTAGATCCTTCTGGCAATTTATCCCAATGGATATAAGCCTTTTCATCTAGTTGAACTTTGGCAACATCGAAAGCAAATTTAATATTTACCCAACGTTGAACAAGGACAGCAAGAATGAACATACCAAGGATAGAAGCTCCTTTAGTGATGTCTTGAAGGATACCGCCAGACATATCTTTAGTGATTTCTGATCCAGCCTTGTATCCAATCTCTTGTGTATACCACAAGAATGACATACGAATCAAGTTCCAAAGAACGAAGAAGAGGATTGGACCTAAGATATTACCAGTAAGGGCAAGTGAAGCACCGAGTGATCCAAGGATTGGGCGTACTGTAAACCAGAATACTGGGTCACCGATACCAGCAAGAGGTCCCATCATACCGATTTTAACCCCTTGGATAGCAGCGTCATCAATTTCAACACCGTTAGCACGTTCTTCTTCAAGTGCAAGAGTAACCCCCATGATTGGAGCGGCTACGTATGGGTGAGTGTTGAAGAACTCAAGATGGCGTTCAAGAGCAGCGATTTGATCTTCTTTTTTAGTGTAGAGTTTTTTAAGAGCTGGAATTAATGAGTAAGCCCAACCCAAGTTTTGCATACGTTCATAGTTCCAAGAACCTTGTAAGAAAGTTGAACGCCACCAAACTTTTTTACGATCTGATTTAGTTAATTGAAGTTTTTCAGTCATGATGTTTTCAGTCCTTTCTTATCTTAGTAGTCTTCTAGGATATCGCCGATTGGGTCGTTAGAAGTTGCGGCTCCTCCGCCACCGTTTCCACCAGTTTTAGAAAGGTGAAGGTAGATAAGAGCGATAGCAACACCGATAGCACCAAATCCGATTAGAGTAATATCTGACACGGCAGCAAGCACGAAACCGATAGCGAAGAATGGCCATACTTCACGAGTTGCCATCATGTTGATAACCATAGCGTAACCAACGGCAACGACCATACCACCACCGATAGCCATACCATCTTTAAGCCAATCAGGCATAGCATTTAGAATGCTTTGTACGGTTTCAGTTGGTACCATTAGAAGGAGTGCTGCAGGGACTGCAATACGAAGACCTTGAAGAAGAAGTGCGACAAAGTGAGCACGTTCAACTGCTTTAAAGTCACCTTTTTTAGCAGAAGCATCAGCAGTGTGAACCAATCCGACAGAGAGTGTACGGACAATCATAGTCAAGAATAGACCAGCAACTGCAAGAGGGATAGCAACCGCTTGGGCAACACCGATACCTGTCTTAGTAAAGTCGCCACCAAGAACCATGATAATGGCAGCAGCAACAGAAGCAAGAGCAGCGTCAGGAGCTACGGCAGCTCCGATGTTAGCCCAACCAAGGGCGATCATTTGAAGAGAACCACCAAGGATGATCCCTGCTTCAAGGTTACCAGTAACAAGACCGATAAGGGTACAAGCTACGATTGGTTGATGGAATTGGAACTGGTCGAGGATACCTTCAAGACCTGCTAGGAAGGCTACAACGACTACTAAAACCATAGAAATAATAGACATCTTTAAAATCCTTTCATAAAATCGATTATTGCACGTTTGCTTTGTTGATCAAGTCAAACAAATCTTTTTTGGTGTCGTTTGGTACTTTACGTACATCAAATTCAACACCAAGGTCACGCATTTTTTCAAATGTAGCAACGTCTTCTTTATCCATAGACAAAACGTTGTTAACCATTGTTTTACCAGTTGAGTGAGCCATTGATCCAACATTAAGAGTTTTGATTGGCACGCCACCTTCGATAGCACGAAGGGCATCTTGAGGTGTTTCAAACAAGATAAGGGCATGTGTTCCTCCGAAGCGAGGATCTTTTGCAACGTCGATTAGTTTTTGGATAGGAACAACATTTGCTTTCACTTTACCTGGAGCTGCTTGTTTAATCAATTCTTTACGTAATTCGTCTTTAGCTACGTTATCTGAAGCAACGATGATACGATCTGCTTTTGAATCTGGAGTCCAAGCAGTTGCAACTTGACCGTGAAGTAAACGAGTGTCTAGACGGGCAAGGTTGATTTTGAGTTTACCGTCTCCGATGACAGTTCCTTCTGGAATAGCAGCTTGGGCAACTGGAGCAGCTGCAGCGCTTGCTACTTCCTCAACTGGGTTTAGCTCTTCTGGAAGAGCTTTGATGCCATCTTTGGCTTCTTTAATGATATTAGCAGCGACTTTTTCTACACCTGCAGCAGCGTCCATGAGGCGCTCTGTGTAGGCTTGAATTAACATCGGTAAGTTCAGTCCTGTGATGATGGCAAACTTACGCTCAGGATTTTCTCCCATCACGCGACTAGCTTGGTTAAATGGAGATCCACTCCAAAGGTCAGCCAAAACTAGAACCTCATCTTCTGCGTCAAATGCAGCAACAGCGTTATTAAACTTAGCGTATAGATCATCAGGACCTTCGTTTGGCATAAAGGTTACAACTTGAACCTTTTCTTGTTCACCAAAGATCATAGATCCTGACTGATGAATACCCGCAGCAAATTCGCCGTGGCTCGCAATAATGATTCCGATACTCATTATTGTCATTCCTCCTTTTTGTTTTAGTTTTCGTTTAAGAAAACTTTAAGACTGTTTAAGTATAAACCGTTTTCATCTAAAAATCAACTATTTATCATAAAATAATTAAAAAGACTACATCTGAAAATATTGATATATTGAGTTTTGGAGACGTTTTTTTGAATCCTTATTAAAAAAGTTGGAAGCGTATTCCAACTTTTAAAATAGATTTTTATTAGATTAGTGGGTGAAGTCGAGTACCATACGTCCTTGGATTTGACCTTTTTCCATTTCGTCGAAAATGGCTACGGCATCTTCTATTGGACGTTTTTGAACAACTGGAACTACCAAACCTTCTGCACCGAATTGGAAGGCTTCTTCCAAGTCTTTACGAGTTCCAACAAGAGAACCGATGACTTGGATTCCATCTAGAACTGTTTTCACGATGCTGAGTTCCATCATTTCAGAAGGAAGACCAACAGCGACTACGCGACCACCAGCACGAACTGAGTCAACAGCCTGGTTGAAGGCGACTTTAGATACAGCAGTTACGACAGCTGAATGAGCTCCACCATCAGTTTTTTCCTTGATGAGTCCAGGTACATCTTCAACTTCGAGGCCGTTAATAACAATGTCCGCACCCACTTCTTTTGCAAGGGCAAGTTTGTCGTTATTGATATCAACTGCGATGACATGAGCATTGAATACTTTTTTAGCGTATTGAACAGCTAGGTTACCAAGTCCACCAGCACCGTAAAGAACAACCCATTGGCCTGGTTCAACTTTGGCTTCCTTAATAGCTTTATAGGTTGTTACCCCAGCACATGTAATAGAAGAAGCTTGGGCTGGATCAAGTCCGTCAGGAACTTTGACAGCATAGTCTGCAGTTACGATACATTGTTCAGCCATACCTCCGTCTACTGAGTAGCCGGCATTTTTTACTGTCCGGCAAAGAGTTTCACGGCCAGTTGTACAGTATTCGCAAGTACCACATCCTTCAAAGAACCAAGCAACGCTGACGCGGTCACCGATTTTAAGGCTTTTAACATCTGGTGCAATTTCTTTAACGATACCAACACCTTCGTGTCCTAGAACACGTCCTGGTACTTGACCAAAGTCACCGTGGGCAACGTGGAGGTCAGTGTGGCAAACACCACAGTATTCGATTTCTACAAGTGCTTCCCCAGTTTCAAGTGGACGGAGTACTTTTTCTTCAACAGCAACACCAGTGCTTTCTGGATTTACAACAACAGCTTTCATAGCTATCCTCCTTGATATTGGCCGAGAACAGGGACAACAGGACTGGATTGATTTTTTTCAACAGAGTCGAGTGTGACGAGCTCTCTTGTATTTATATGTGAAGTATATCACAAAAGAAAGCCTTTTCCAAGGTTTTGGAGGTAAAAAATAGAACAATCGATTAACCGGTTGACGAGACTGTGAAAAGAGCACAAAGACCAGCTTGCAAGCTGGTCAGACTGGACTATAAGAATAAATCTTGTAGGGTTTTGGCAACCCCATCTTGGTCATTGGTTAGGGGGAGTTGCTCATCCGCATAAGGGAGCAGGTCTGGATTGGCATTTTTCATGGCATAGCCTTTTCCAGCAAAAGCGAGCATTTCGGTATCGTTGTGTTCATCTCCAAAGGCAATCAAATCTTTTTTGTCACGATTCATTACCTTGAGCAAGTAGTTCAAGGAGAAGGCCTTATTGACACCTTTTGGGGTACACTCAAGGATATTGAGCGGACCACCCCAAGTATTGATAGACAGTTGATGCTGATAGAAGGCGTTCATTTCTTCTGCCAAAGCATACTTGTCACTGGCTCTGGTCTGCAGCAGAATACAGTTAGGATCCTTGGTCACCAATTCAGGCTGAAATTGATTTTCAGGCTGGAAAGCTTCTACACCAAATAGTTTGGGATTGGCAATTTCTTCATTGGGATTTGTAATGTAGAATTTTTTACGATATTCTCCAGCGATAAAATCGGCTTGAATATCCTCTGAACGTTGAACCATGTCTAACAGATATTTTTTGTCTACGGTCAAACACTTTTCAAAGTCCCAAATTTGGTCTGGTAGATGAGTGAGGGAGCCGTTGAAGTTAATCATAGGAGTGTCTAAGGCCAGTTCACGGTAAAAATCTTTTGACATACGGTAAGGGCGACCTGTCGTAATAATAACCTGATGGCCTTTTTCAGTAACTTTTTTTATAGTTTCTTTGGTAAAGTCAGAAATTTGACTGTCTGAGTTGAGTAGGGTTCCATCCAGGTCAACTGCAATAATTTTTTTCGTCATAGGGACCTTTCTAGTGTCTTTTCAGATAAGATGTCTTCTATTATAACAAAAAGCAGGCAGAAAAGCAGATTCCAAACAAAAAATGAAATTCCATCAATTTCTTAAATAAATCAAACAAAGATATTGAAAAAGTGAATGATAAATGATATAATTCTATTATTGTTCGTAAAAATTAAAAGGAGATTGATAATGGACAAATTATTTAAACTAAAAGAGAACGGTACAGACGTTCGTACGGAGGTTCTCGCTGGTTTAACAACTTTCTTTGCAATGAGTTATATTCTCTTTGTAAATCCACAAATTCTTTCGCAAACAGGAATGCCTGCTCAGGGTGTGTTTCTCGCAACAATTATTGGTGCAGTAGCAGGTACCTTGATGATGGCTTTCTACGCTAACTTACCTTATGCCCAAGCGCCAGGTATGGGACTTAATGCCTTCTTTACCTTCACGGTTGTATTTGGACTTGGTTATTCTTGGCAAGAAGCTCTAGCTATGGTCTTCATCTGTGGAATTATCTCATTGATTATTACCTTGACAAATGTTCGTAAAATGATCATTGAATCGATTCCAAATGCTCTTCGCTCAGCTATTTCAGCTGGTATCGGTGTCTTTCTTGCCTACGTGGGAATTAAGAATGCTGGACTTTTGAAATTTACGATTGATCCAGGCAACTATATTGTTGTAGGAGAAGGGGCTGACAAAGCTCAAGCAACGATTGCAGCAAACTCTTCAGCAGTTCCAGGCTTGGTCAGCTTTAATAATCCAGCTGTTTTGGTGGCTCTTGCAGGACTTGCCATTACTATCTTCTTTGTTATCAAAGGGATTAAAGGGGGAATTATTCTCTCTATCTTGACAACAACTGTTCTTGCTATCGCAGTTGGTTTGGTAGATTTGTCTAGTATCGATTTTGCTAATAACCATGTTGGTGCAGCCTTTGAAGACTTGAAGACAGTCTTTGGTGCAGCTCTTGGTTCAGAAGGTTTGGGAGCTTTGATTTCAGATACAGCTCGCTTGCCTGAAACTCTGATGGCTATTCTTGCCTTCTCATTGACAGATATTTTTGACACGATTGGTACCTTGATCGGTACAGGTGAAAAAGTTGGTATCGTAGCTACAAATGGTGAAAATCACCAATCAGCTAAGTTGGACAAGGCTCTTTATTCAGACTTGATTGGTACTTCTATTGGTGCCATCGCAGGTACTTCAAACGTAACGACTTATGTTGAGTCTGCTGCTGGTATCGGTGCAGGTGGACGTACTGGTTTGACAGCCTTGGTTGTGGCAATCTGCTTTGCGATCTCAAGCTTCTTTAGCCCACTTCTAGCGATTGTACCAACAGCTGCTACAGCTCCAATCTTGATTATCGTTGGGATTATGATGTTGGCTAGCTTGAAAAATATCCATTGGGATGATATGTCTGAAGCAGTTCCTGCCTTCTTCACATCTATCTTTATGGGATTCAGCTACTCTATCACTCAAGGGATTGCAGTTGGTTTCTTGACTTACACTTTGACTAAGCTTGTCAAAGGTCAAGCTAAAGATGTTCATGTTATGATTTGGATTTTGGATGCCTTGTTTATCCTTAACTACATCAGTATGGCCTTATAATAGGATAACCCAGGGGGATTTTCCCCCTTTTTTAATATAAAGGAGATGGGTGATGAAAGAGAAAAATATGTGGAAAGAATTATTGAATCGTGCAGGTTGGCTGTTAATCTTTTTGCTGGCGACAATTTTATATCAGATTCCTATAGGGGTTACTGCTATTTTAACTTTAAATGCAGTACCACTGTTGCAGTCAGGACTGATAGTTGCTGGTATTTCGATTGTAGTTTTGGCACTATTTATTTTTGGAGCTCGTAAAACGCAATTAGCAAGTTTTAATTTTTCTTTTTTTAGAGCGAAGGATTTGGCACGTTTGGGCTTGAGTTATTTAGTTATTATCGGGTCAAATATACTTGGTTCTATCTTGTTACAACTGTCAAATGAGACGACAACAAGTAACCAGTCTCAGATTAACGATATGGTTCAGAATAGTTCTCTGATTTCCAGTTTCTTCTTACTGGCCTTGCTTGCTCCGATTTGTGAGGAAATCTTGTGCCGTGGGATTATTCCTAAAAAGATTTTCCGAGGAAAAGAGAACTTGGGATTTGTAGTCGGTACGATTGTGTTTGCTTTATTGCATCAACCAAGTAATTTACCTTCTTTATTGATTTATGGAGGTATGTCGATTGTTCTATCTTGGACGGCTTACAAAACCCAACGTTTGGAAATGTCTATCTTGCTTCACATGATTGTTAATGGGGTAGCCTTCTGTTTATTGGCTCTTGTGGTGATCATGAGTCGGACATTAGGGATTTCTGTTTAAGATTTTTGACAATTGCTTACTTGTTTCTACTGGGAAAAAGATGAATGCAATCGTGTCCATCTTTTTCTTTTTATGGTAAAATAGAGAAATAATATGATGAAAAACCTTGAGGGAGTGACCGATATGTCAAGTAAAGCCAATCATTCAAAGACATCTATTTGCGGAATTATTAATGTAACCCCAGACTCCTTTTCGGACGGTGGTCAATTTTTTGCTCTTGAGCAGGCACTCCAGCAGGCTCGTAAATTGATAGCAGAAGGGGCTAGTATGATCGATATCGGCGGAGAATCGACTCGGCCTCGGCCGGGAAGTAGCTATGTTGAGATAGAAGAGGAAATCCAGCGTGTTGTTCCAGTGATTAAAGCGATTCGCAAGGAAAGTAATGTCCTCATTTCCATTGATACTTGGAAAAGTCAGGTGGCAGAGGCTGCTTTGGCTGCTGGTGCCAATCTAGTCAATGATATCACTGGTCTTATGGGTGATGAGAAAATGGCTCATGTGGTTGCTAAGGCTGGAGCGAAAGTAGTCATTATGTTTAATCCAGTTATGGCGCGACCTCAGCACCCTAGCGCGCTCATATTTCCTCATTTTGGTTTTGGACAAGCTTTTACAGAGGAAGAGTTAGCTGACTTTGAAACATTGCCAATCGAAGAGTTGATGGAGACTTTCTTTGAACGAGCACTAGCGAGAGCAAATCAAGCTGGAATTGCACAAGAAAACATCCTGCTGGATCCAGGAATCGGCTTTGGTCTGACCAAGAAAGAAAATCTGCTTCTTTTACGGGATCTGGATAAACTACATCAGAAAGGCTATCCAATCTTTCTTGGAGTGTCGCGCAAGAGGTTTGTAATCAATATCCTTGAAGAAAATGGCTTTGAAGTCAATCCTGAGACAGAACTTGGTTTCCGTAATCGAGATACGGCTTCGGCTCATGTAACTAGTATCGCTGCGAGACAGGGTGTAGAAGTGGTGCGCGTGCATGACGTAGCTAGTCACAGGATGGCAGTTGAAATTGCCTCCGCTATTCGTCTGGCTGATGAAGCGGAAAATTTAGATTTAAAACAATATAAATAAGATGAAAGAAATTGAAAACAATCAGTGGATTGTCAACTATCGGACGGACCAACCGCATTTTGGCTTGGAACGAATGGTGGAACTGTTAGCTTTGCGTGGCAATCCCCATCTCAAACTCAAGGTTATCCATATCGGAGGGACCAATGGCAAGGGTTCGACTATTGCTTTTTTGAAAAATATGCTGGAAAAGCTAGGCCTGAGAGTTGGTGTGTTCAGCTCGCCCTATCTCATTCATTATACAGACCAGATTAGCATCAATGGGGAATCCATTCCCGAAGCTAGACTAGAAGCCCTCATGGCAAACTATGAGTCTTTGCTTGAGGGGGAGAGGGGCCTTGCTTTACAAGGAACAACCGAGTTTGAGATTATCACAGCTCTGGCCTATGACTACTTTGCTTCAGAGCAAGTAGATGTGGCTATCATGGAAGTCGGCATGGGTGGGCTTTTAGATAGTACCAATGTCTGTCAGCCCATTTTGACAGGAATTACGACTATTGGATTGGACCATGTAGCCCTACTTGGTGACACCTTGGAAGCCATAGCAGAGCAGAAAGCTGGTATTATCAAACAAGGTATTCCCTTGGTGACAGGTCGTATTGCTCCAGAAGCTTTGGCTGTGATTGACCGCATTGCGGAAGGGAAAGATGCACCGAGACTTGCCTATGGGAAAGATTATCAGGTCAGTCACCAAGAGAGTGTGGTAATGGGAGAAATCTTTGATTATACCAGTTCGGTCAGACAAGGTCGATTCCAGACTGGTTTGCTTGGTTTGCACCAGATAGAGAATGCTGGGATGGCCATAGCTTTACTTGATACTTTTTGTCAAGAAGATGGCCAAGAGCTAGCAAGCAATGACTTGATTGCTCAAGCCTTGGAAGAAACAAGATGGCCAGGGCGTCTGGAGGTCGTGTCAAGGGAACCCTTGATGATTTTGGATGGAGCCCACAATCCTCATGCTATCAAGGCTTTAATAGAAACCTTGCAAGAACGTTTTGCGGATTATCATAAGGAGATCCTCTTTACCTGCATCAAAACCAAGGCCTTGGAAGATATGTTGGATTTGTTGGAGGAAACCCCAGATACCGAGCTTACCCTGACACATTTTGACGATAGTCGGGCGACTGATGAAAGCGTGCTGAAAGAGGCAGCTAAGTCTAGAAATCTCAGCTACCAAGGTTGGCAGGGTTTTCTAGAGCAGAAATTGATAGATAAAAAAGAAGAGAAACAAACAGTTAGGATTGTCACGGGTTCCTTGTATTTCTTGAGCCAAGTGAGAGCCTATCTGATGGAGAGGAAGAACGAGAATGGATACACAAAAGATTGAAGCAGCTGTAAAAATGATTATCGAGGCTGTAGGAGAGGACGCTAACCGCGAGGGCTTGCAGGAAACACCTGCTCGTGTCGCTCGTATGTACCAAGAGATTTTTTCAGGTCTTGGTCAAACAGCGGAGGAACATTTGTCAAAATCCTTTGAGATTATCGATGATAACATGGTAGTAGAAAAGGATATCTTTTTCCACACGATGTGTGAGCATCACTTTCTGCCATTTTATGGTAGAGCGCACATTGCCTACATTCCAGATGGTCGTGTGGCAGGATTGTCTAAGCTAGCCCGTACGGTTGAAGTTTATTCTAAAAAACCACAAATTCAAGAACGATTGAATATCGAAGTGGCCGATGCCTTGATGGAGTATCTGGGTGCTAAGGGAGCCTTTGTTGTTATTGAGGCGGAACATATGTGTATGAGCATGCGAGGTGTCAGAAAACCAGGCACAGCAACCTTGACGACAGTAGCTCGTGGTCTATTTGAAACAGATAAGGACCTCCGAGACCAGGCTTATCGTTTAATGGGACTATAATACTCTTCGAATAATGGGACTATAATACTCTTCGAAAATCAAATTCAAACCACGTCAGCTTCCATCTGCAACCTCAAAACAGTGTTTTGAGCAGCCTGTGGCTAGCTTCCTAGTTTGCATTTTGATTTTCATTGAGTATAAAAAAAATCCGCTTGAAGCGGATTTTTCTAGAAAGGAATCATTATGGATCAACTGCAGATTAAGGATTTGGAAATTTTTGCCTATCATGGTCTTTTTCCTAGTGAGAAAGAATTAGGGCAAAAGTTTGTTATTTCCGCAATCCTATCCTATGATATGACCAAGGCGGCTACAGATTTGGATTTAACAGCCTCTGTCCATTACGGAGAACTGTGTCAGCAGTGGACGACTTGGTTTCAGGAGAGCACTGAAGATTTGATTGAAACGGTAGCCTACAAACTGGTAGAACGTACTTTTGAGGCTTATCCTCTTGTCCAAGAAATAAAGCTGGAACTGAAAAAGCCTTGGGCACCAGTGCATTTGCCACTAGATACTTGCTCGGTAACCATTCATCGCCGCAAGCAACGGGCCTTTATCGCCCTAGGAAGCAATATGGGAGATAAACAAGCAAATTTGAAACAAGCCATTGAGAAAATGCGAGCTCGAGGTATCCATATTCTCAAAGAGTCCAGTGTCTTGACGACGGAGCCTTGGGGTGGTGTGGAGCAAGATAGCTTTGCTAATCAAGTGGTTGAGGTTGAAACCTGGTTGCCGGCCCCAGTTCTATTAGAGAACTTGTTAGCCATTGAGTCAGAGATGGGACGGGTGAGAGAAGTACATTGGGGGCCTCGTTTGATTGATTTGGACTTGCTCTTTGTGGAGGACCAGGTCCTTTATACAGATGACCTTATTTTGCCCCATCCTTACATAGCGGAACGCCTTTTTGTCCTTGAATCTCTTCAAGAAATTGCGCCTCATTTTATCCATCCGACATTAAAGCAACCGATCCGCAACTTGTATAATGCTTTGAAACAATAGAAAAAACTCTAGTTTTCAGTCGCTTGTAACTGAAGGCTAGAGTTTTTATACTCTTCGAAAATCTCTTTAAACCACGTCAGCTTCCATCTGCAACCTCAAAACAGTGTTTTGAGCAGCTTGCGGCTAGCTTCCTAGTTTGCTCTTTGATTTTCATTGAGTATTAAAATAGGTCATTTTCTTCTGGGAGGAGTATAGTCTCTCTACCATCCATGTCTAAAACCAGTACTCTCGGGGGATAAAGAGGGTCGAATGGATGGTTAAAATCAAAATCAATGGCTGTAGGGAGGTGTTGGCTTGAGAAGTGGAAGGTAATTTTTCCTTGGTTATTGAGCAATTGAAACTCGAGTTCCTCCTCCAATTCAAAGACATTTTTTAAGAAGTGGTCGATGATATACCAAAAAGAGTCAATGACATCATCAGGCAAGCTGGTAACAATGCCAAAACTAGCAGACCGCATCTGGGTATTGGTAAAAGCCATATTTCTTCCCCCTTTCTTTTCCCTTATCATACAGCAAATAGGATTAAAAATCAAGAAAAGGTGATTTTTTCTTCATAAACATAGCTTCCTATGAAATTTTTTCAAATAATCTTCAAAAAAAGCTTGAAAGTGTTTACAAATAGTGATAAAATGGAATAAGTAGAATCATGAAAACGAAATTTTCATACCGTCTCTTTTTTAGAGTCTCGTGAGGTATGATATAGAAAGGAAATGGAATGAATACAGACGATACAGTAACGATTTATGATGTCGCCCGTGAAGCAGGGGTTTCAATGGCGACGGTTAGCCGTGTAGTCAATGGCAATAAGAATGTAAAAGAGAACACACGTAAAAAAGTGCTTGAGGTGATTGATCGTTTGGATTACCGTCCAAATGCCGTGGCGCGTGGTCTTGCAAGTAAAAAGACAACTACTGTCGGTGTCGTGATTCCAAATATCACCAATGGTTATTTTTCAACGCTTGCTAAAGGGATTGATGATATCGCTGAAATGTACAAGTACAATATCGTCCTTGCTAACAGTGATGAGGATGATGATAAGGAAGTTTCAGTTGTCAATACACTGTTTTCTAAGCAAGTAGATGGTATCATCTTTATGGGTTACCACTTGACTGAAAAAATTCGTTCAGAGTTTTCTCGTTCTCGGACACCGGTTGTTCTTGCAGGAACTGTGGATGTAGAACATCAGCTTCCAAGTGTCAATATTGACTACAAACAAGCTACGATTGATGCAGTGACCTACCTTGCTAAAGAAAATGAGCGCATTGCTTTCGTAAGCGGTCCATTAGTGGATGACATCAATGGTAAGGTTCGTTTGGTTGGCTACAAGGAAGCCTTGAAAAAAGCAGGGATTTCTTATAGCGAAGGATTGGTATTTGAATCTAAATACACTTATGAAGACGGCTATGCCTTGGCAGAACGCTTGATTTCATCAAACGCAACTGCAGCAGTTGTAACAGGTGATGAATTGGCAGCAGGTGTCTTGAACGGTCTTGCTGATAAGGGTGTGTCAGTACCAGAAGAATTTGAAATCATTACTAGTGATGATTCACAAATCTCACGCTTTACCCGTCCAAACTTGACAACTATTGCCCAACCTCTTTATGACCTTGGTGCTATTAGTATGCGTATGTTGACTAAGATTATGCACAAGGAAGAGTTGGAAGAACGTGAAGTTCTCTTACCTCATGGTTTGACAGAACGTCGTTCGACACGAAAACGGAAATAGAAAAAATCAGGGAATCGTGAAGATTTCCTGATTTGTTTTTAGAGAAGAGACTTACCCTTCCATATAGTCTTTCAAAGCTGGCCCTGTTAGTCCGGCATTGAGGGCGATGAGGAGTTTCAAGCGGGCTTTTTGGGCGTTGAGTTCTTTAACAAAGAAGACACCAGATTTTTGCAACTGCACGCCCCCACCTTGGTAGGCATAAACAGGCTCGGCAATACCGTTAAAGCATCGTGAAACCAGGGCGACTGGTATTCCTTTTTGCAGAAGGGTTTCTAATTTTTGAGCCGTTTCTTTTGGAATATTACCAGCTCCGAAGGCTTGGATAATCAAACCGTCCAATTGTTCCAAATCCAGCATATCAATCAGCTCATCTGTCATACCAGCATAAGCAGAGATGATAGGGACTAATCCTTGTATGTGATCAAGGTCAAAGCGGACACGAGGTTCAGCTGTTTTAAAGTAGAGGATTTCCTGTTTCATAATCAGACCAAGTGGCCCGTGTGTTGGAGTCTGGAAGGTGCTGACGTTGGTTGTATGCGTTTTGGTAACATACTTGGCAGCGTGGATTTCATCGTTCATAACGACCAAAACTCCTTTGTCAGCAGCCCTGTCATCGCTAGCCACTCGTAAAGCACTCAGATAATTATAGACACCGTCACTACCGAGTTCGTTGGAGCTGCGCATGGCCCCTGTTAGAACGATGGGCATGTGGGGAACTTCCATGGTATCAAGGAAATAAGCTGTTTCCTCTAAAGTGTCGGTTCCGTGTGTAATCACCACTCCATCGTAGTTATCTGCTTCCTCTTTGATTTTTTGGTAGAGGGCCAGCATATGCTTGGGCTTGATATGAGGGCTTGGCAGGTTAAAAAAGTCTAGGGCGTGGACCTGGATTCCTTCGAGGGGATTGGACACATGGTTCATGGGATTATCCGAACTCGTCACAACAGCGCCAGAAGCATCGGCCTGCATGGAAATAGTCCCACCCGTATGTAAAACAAGGATTTTCTTAGGCATGATTTACTCACTCTTTCTGAAATGTGGTATAATCATTGTATCACAAAAGGGGAGATTGGGACAGGATGGAAGTCAAAGCTGTTTTTTTTGATATCGATGGAACCTTGGTCAACGATCGCAAGAGTGTTTTGAAATCCACTAAGGACGCGATTAAAATCGTCAAAGAGCAAGGGGTACTTGTCGGCGTAGCGACAGGGCGAGGACCTTTTTTTGTTAAGGAATTGATGGACGATTTGGATCTGGACTTTGCGGTAACCTACAATGGCCAGTATATCTTTACTAAAGACAGAGTCTTGTTCACGAGCCCAATTTCCAAGTTACATTTGCGCCAGCTCATTACGTATGCTAAAAAAGAGGGCAAGGAGATTGCCCTAGGGACCAAGGATGCTATGCTGGGTTCTAAAATCATGTCCTTTGGTCTGGGTTCTTTTTCCCAACGAATCAGTCGCTTCGTTCCCTCTGTTTTAACTCGGACGGTGAGTCACTCCTTTAATCGTATGGTCAGCAAGGTTGTTCCCCAAAAGGAAGAAGACCTGCTTGATCTAATGAATCAGCCTATCTACCAAGTCTTGATGCTGATGACGCCAGAAGAATCTGAGAAGGCGGCAGCTGATTTTGAAGACTTGAAATTGACACGTAGCAATCCTTTTGCAGCGGATGTTATCAATCAAGGAAACTCTAAGTTGGAAGGCATACGCCGAGTCGGGAAAGAATATGGTTTTGATCTCAACCAAGTCATGGCCTTTGGTGATTCAGATAACGACCTTGAAATGCTTGCAGGTGTTGGTATGTCGGTCGCTATGGGAAATGGTAGTAGCAGTGTCAAGGAAGTTGCTAAGCACATTACCACTAGTAATCAGCAAGACGGAATCCACAAGGCCCTGGAACATTTTGGTGTTCTAGCTTCAGAAAAAGTCTTTGTCAGCCGTGACTATCATTTCAATAAGGTCAAGACCTTCCACCACATGATGGATGAACGAACCCAAGAAGAACCACGAGCTTGGGATTTAGAAGGTGCAACCCACAGGGCTGGCTTTAAAATAGAAGAATTGGTGGAATTTGTTAGAGCTGCCAGTCCTTCTGAAGAGGACTTTGGTCGAGCTCTATCGCAACTTCATCAAGCTCTTGATAAGGCGGCCGATAAAGTGGCTAAGAAGACGCCTGCTCAGCAAGATTTGATAGGTCAGGTAGATGCCCTGATCGACACGCTTTACTTTACCTACGGTAGTTTTGTCTTGATGGGGGTGGATCCAGAACGTATTTTTGATATTGTTCATCAGGCCAATATGGGGAAAATTTTTCCAGATGGCAAGGCTCATTTTGATCCAGTGACCCATAAAATCTTAAAACCAGATGATTGGGAAGAAAAATATGCTCCAGAACCTGCTATTAAAAAGGAACTGCAGCGCCAGCTCAAGGCTTATGAACGCCATAAAGAGAGAAATAATACTCAATGAAAATCAAAGAGCAAACTAGGAAACTAGCCGCAGGCTGCTCAAAACACTGTTTTGAGGTTGTAGATAGAACTGACGAAGTCAGTAACATATATATACGGCAAGGCGACGTTGACGTGGTTTGAATTTGATTTTCGAAGAGTATAAATAGTAAACAAAAAGGAGCGCTGAGCTCCTTTTCTTCGTGACTATAGGGTTTTTTCTTGTTCTCTCACAACCAGCAAATCAACCTTAGCATGGCGGAGGATGTATTCAGATGAAGAGCCGACCAAGAGGCGTTCAAAGGCGTTGAGACCAGTTGCGCCAACAAGGATGAGGTCCACTTCCTCAGCATCGGGAATAGTACGTGCCAAGAGGGTTTTTGGATTTCCCATTTCAATGACGATATGAACATCTGCCACACCAGCATCTCTTGCACGTTTTTCGTACTCTTTCATCAGACTTTCAGCGTCGACTTGGAGTTCTTCGTAAACTTCAGCATCAAAGGTGGATACGCTTTGGAGAGCGCGTGTGTCAATGACATGTGCGATGGTGAGTTTAGCGTCGTTTCGTAGAGCAGAATGAACTCCCTTGACAAAAGCCAAGTCCGCTTCTTTAGAACCATCGATTGCGACCATGATATTTTGGTAACGTTGTGCCATAATGAAACCTCCTGAAATTTTCTTACTATAATTGTAAACCTTTTCACTATAGAAGTAAAGCAAAAAAGGTATTTTTTAAAAGAATATTAGCGCTTAAAATCTATATAAATATATGATAAAATAAAAGAAAGGATAGCAGGAAAGAAGTGAAGGGGGGAGAATGATGAAAAACGCTTTTCAAAAATCAAATTTCCTTTATTATGGAATCATCCTAGTTTCAGTCTTGCTAGAAGTTATCATGATCTGGCAATTAGAGAAGCTAATTCCGCTTCTCTATCCAGGGTTTATAGGTTTTTTAGTCTTTCATGTACTCTACCATCTAATTTTATTCCTAGTTGCAAAACGAAGTGGGCGTTGGGATTACTTGATGATATGGGGACTTTTCCTCATGTTCAATCTTCTTTATGACTCCTTTTTAGGCTTGCTTTTTCTAGGTTTATCTTTTGGTATGTAATGTGACTTTCGCAAAATACCTGCTATCTCCCCTGTCTTGACCTCGCTTTTAGTGAGGCTTTTCTTCTATACGAAACTAGTAACACATTTCAGTAAACTTGTCGCATTTTCTTTCTAGTGGTATAATGTTACTATCCTGATGAATTGAGGAAACAAGATGAAAGAATATAACAAGTCTAGTAAGTTAGAGCATGTTGCTTATGATATCCGTGGTCCTGTTTTGGAAGAAGCCATGCGAATGCGAGCAAATGGAGAAAAGATTTTACGTCTGAATACAGGAAATCCAGCAGAATTTGGTTTTACAGCGCCAGACGAGGTCATTCATGACTTGATTATGAATGCGCGTGATAGTGAAGGTTACTCTGACTCCAAAGGGATTTTCTCAGCCCGTAAGGCTATCATGCAGTATTGTCAATTGAAGAAATTTCCAAATGTAGATATTGATGATATCTACCTTGGAAATGGTGTTAGTGAATTGATTGTCATGTCTATGCAGGGGCTTTTGGACAACGGGGATGAAGTCTTAGTGCCAATGCCAGACTATCCTCTCTGGACAGCAGCTGTCAGCCTAGCTGGGGGAAATGCCGTTCACTATATCTGTGATGAAGCTGCAGAATGGTATCCAGATATTGACGATATCAAGTCAAAAATCACTTCCAATACCAAGGCGATCATCCTTATCAATCCAAATAATCCAACTGGAGCCCTTTATCCTAAGGAACTCTTGTTGGAGATTATTGAGATTGCCCGTCAAAACGATTTGATTATCTTTGCGGATGAAATTTACGACCGCATGGTCATGGATGGACATGTGCATACGCCTGTGGCGAGTCTGGCACCAGATGTCTTCTGTGTCAGCATGAATGGCCTGTCAAAATCCCACCGTATTGCTGGTTTCCGTGTGGGTTGGATGGTCTTGTCTGGACCTAAGACACACGTTAAAGGCTATATCGAAGGGCTCAATATGCTATCCAATATGCGCCTTTGCTCTAACGTTTTGGCCCAACAAGTCGTACAAACTTCCTTGGGTGGTCACCAATCAGTTGATGAATTGCTCCTTCCTGGTGGACGAATTTACGAGCAAAGAAATTTCATTTACAATGCCATTCAAGATATTCCAGGTTTGTCTGCGGTTAAACCTAAAGCTGGACTCTATATCTTCCCTAAAATCGACCGCAATATGTACCGTATCGATGATGATGAACAGTTTGTCCTTGATTTCTTGAAGCAGGAAAAGGTTCTCTTGGTTCATGGTCGAGGCTTTAACTGGCAGGAACCAGACCACTTCCGTATCGTTTATCTTCCGCGTGTTGATGAACTAGCCCAAATCCAAGAAAAGATGACTCGATTCTTAAAACAGTATCGTAGATAGGGCTTACATTCGAAAAAGCTGGAAACATTTGCCTTGAGCTATTGACAAAAGTGAAAGAATCAGATAGAATAGTAAAGTATGTTTAGTAACTGATCACTTTATAGCCGGCTAAACGAATACAAAATCTATGAGGAGGTATTCATCGTGAAACGTACTTATCAACCAAGTAAACTTCGTCGTGCGCGCAAACACGGATTCCGTAACCGTATGTCAACTAAAAACGGTCGTCGCGTATTGGCAGCTCGTCGTCGTAAAGGACGCAAAGTTTTGGCTGCATAATCCAAACGAACCATAACAAAAATCAGTAGGAACTCGAGTCTACTGATTTTTATTTTTGTAAAAAAGTTCAAAAAGGCTTTATATTTTTGCTCAAATAGTGTATAATATTTCACATACTGTAAAAAATGGAGAATAATCATGAAGAAATCAAAAGTTATGCTTTTTGGAGCTATGGCTTTGACAGCAGGTCTAGCTCTAGCGGCATGCGGGTCATCTCAATCAAGCAATGCAGACAAGA
The DNA here is from genome assembly GCF_946188615.1 of Streptococcus mitis. Taxonomy (GTDB): domain Bacteria; phylum Bacillota; class Bacilli; order Lactobacillales; family Streptococcaceae; genus Streptococcus; species Streptococcus mitis_BZ. The sequence goes on along the minus strand of NZ_CAMHVK010000007.1, from coordinate 108,943 downwards.
CATACTCTTATATCTTTGTCAGCAACCCTGATACCTTGGATTACATTACCTCTACACGAGACTCTACATCTAGTATCACAACCAACTTGGTTGATGGTTTGTTGGAAAATGACCAGTATGGCAATCTCATCCCCTCTATGGCTGAGTCATGGACCGTGTCAAAAGATGGTTTGACTTACACTTATAAAATCCGTCAGGGAGCTAAATGGTACACTTCTGAAGGAGAAGAGTATGCGGATGTGACGGCTCATGATTTTGTGACTGGTCTCAAGTATGCGGCTGATAAAAAAGCTGAGAACTTGTACTTGGTTCAAGACTCTATCAAGGGACTAGCAGACTATGTTGAAGGGAAATCATCTGATTTTGCAACTGTTGGTGTTAAGGCAGTGGATGATTACACGCTACAATACACTCTCAACCAACCTGAGACTTATTGGAACTCTAAAACAACAGCAAGTATCCTTAGTCCTGTAAATGAAGCCTTCTTGAAGTCTCAGGGAGATGACTTTGGAAGTGTGACACCATCAAGTATCTTGTCAAATGGTCCTTACTTATTTAAATCATTCACATCCAAATCTTTGATTGAACTTGACAAAAACCCTAATTACTGGGATAAGGACAATGTTAAAATCGAGAAAGTGAAACTCTCTTTCTTTGACGGTTCTGACCAAGACAGCATTGCTAGAGGTTTCTTGGATGGTAACTATACAGATGGCCGTATCTTCCCAACAAGTTCAGTCTTTGCTGAACTCAAGAAGGGGAATGAGGACAAGATTACCTACACACCGCAAAACTCAGTTACTTTCTATTATCTTTTCAACGTGAATCGTCAAAGCTACAAGCAGACTATGAAACAGTCTGATAAGGAAAAGACGGATTCACGCGCAGCTATGCAAAATAAAGATTTCCGTCAGGCTATCAACTTTGCCTTTGACCGTCATGCCTATGCAGCGCAGACAAATGGTGAAGATGGAGCAGACCGTATCTTGCGTAATACGATTACACCAAGTAACTTTGTTCAAGTTGGTGATAAGAACTTCGGTGACATTGTCAATGAGAAAATTGTCAACTACGGTAAAGATTGGGCAAATATCAACCTAAACGATGGTAAGCAAGCCTTCTTGAATCCTGAAAAGGCCAAAGAGAAGTTTGCCAAGGCCAAAGAAAGTCTGCAAGCTCAAGGAGTAACCTTCCCAATTCATTTGGATATGCCAGTTGACCAGACTGCCAAATTAGATGTGCAACAGGCTGGCTCTTTCAAACAAACAGTAGAAGAAACTCTTGGTAAGGAGAATGTAGTTATCGATGTTATCCAACTTTCTCCAGATGAAAAAGACCAGGCAACCTACTTTGCAGATACAGCAGAACAAAAAGACTACGATATCGACATCTCAGGATGGGGTGGAGACTACTCAGATCCTAAGACTTACCTAGCTATTCTTGATCCAGAGACAGGTTCTCAGTTGAAAAACATGGGCTTGTCTGAAGGAAAAGACAAGGAAGTCAAGAACAAGATTGGTCTTTCTGACTACAAGAAACTCTTGGATCAGGCTGATGCGGAAATCACAGATACTCAAGCTCGCTATGAAAAATATGCTGAAGCCCAAGCTTGGTTGACAGATAGTGCCCTCTTCCTACCAGTTCAAAGTGGTGGAGCTAACCCAATCTTCCGTAAGACTGTACCGTTTACAGGCCCATTCTCATTCGTTGGTCATAAGGGAAATGCTGACAACTACAAATATGTTGAATTGCAAAAAGAGCCAGTCACTGCTAAACAGTATCAAGAACTCTATGAAAAATGGCTGAAAGAAAAAGCTGAGTCAAATAAAAAAGCTCAGGAAGATTTAGCTAACCATATTCAATAATATTCCTAGTCATGCTTTTCAGTTAATACTCTTCGAAAATCTCTTCAAACCACGTCAGCGTTGCCTTACCGTATATATGGTTACTGACTTCGTCAGTTCTATCTGCAACCTCAAAACAGTGTTTTGAGCTGACTTCGTCAGTTTCATCTACGACCTCAAAGTAGTGCTTTGAGCAGCCTGCGGCTAGCTTCCTAGTTTGCTCTTTGATTTTCATTGAGTATAAGCATAGTGGCTGAATTCAGAAAAAGGCCTTACCAGACGCTTCTTGCTTCTGGTAGGGCCTTTTCTTTATTCTTTTAAGTGATAAGAGTAGCTAGCGACAACGACGTCTTGGTGCCAACGAAGGGCGTATTTGAGTTTAAGACTCATCTGATTGTGCAGGATATTTTGCCAAGGTTTATTAGGGATAAACTGGGGTACCAGGACAGTGACTGTATAGTTCTTTTTCTGGGCATCCTCAGAGATTCGTTTGACATACTTGACAGTAGGGGTGATGATGTCGCGGTAGCTGGTCTTGATGTTCTTCAGAGTAATGGTTGGGAAGTAATCGGCAAATTCTTGGAGAATTTCTTGGTCTTTCTCTGCTGTTTCCTTAGTAGAAATGTGCATGGCTAAGACTTCATCACCGATACTTTGAGCGTAGTTAATGGCTCCGACGCTAACTCGGGTGACATTTCCTACTAGGACGAGGACAAGATTGCCATCGTAGGTACGTTTTTCGATGCCTTCATAGAGACGTAGTTGTTGGGCCACTTTTTGGTAATGACTGTGAATGGCCAAGAAAAGTAGGGTGAGTACGAGAATAATCGGGAAGAAAGGCCAGATATCACTGAGACGGAAAAAGAGCAGGATCAGCACGATAGCGTAGCAAATGATGGCTCCAAGGATATTGGCAAGGGCAGGTTTTAAGAAATTTGTCCCTTTTTCTTTTTTCCAATGGCGAATCATCCCAGTCTGAGATAGGGCGAAGGGAACGAAGACCCCGATAGTATAAAGGGGAATCAAACGTTCGGTATTGCCATTAAAAATGAGAAGAAGAATCATAGCCCCAAATGCCAGAGTTAAAATTCCATTAGAGTAGCCTAGGCGGTCTCCTTTTTCCATAAAGAGATGGGGCATGTATTTGTTTTTAGCCATATTGTAAGCTAGCATAGGGAAGGCCGAAAAGCCGGTATTTGCAGCTACGGCCAAAATTAAGGCTGTGGAGAATTGGAAGGTATAATAGCCAAGGTGGCCTAAGAAGGAATTACCAAGGATACCTTGAGCCATCTGTGAGAGGATGGTTTCTCCGTGTTGCGGCATAATTCCCATCCAGTAGTTTAGGAAGGTAATACCAGCAAACAGAAAACCTAAAATCAGTGACATGATGGTCAAGGTCTGAGCTGCATTCTTTTCTTTCGGAGCCTTGAAAAAGGGAACGGCATTTGAAATAGCTTCAACCCCTGTCAGAGAGGCAGAACCACTGGTAAAGGCTCTTAGAATGAGAACGATAGACAGACTCGGTACAGCATGCCCGATAGGAGAAGTTGCCTGATAGCTGAGAGAACCAGTTACTAGTTGAAAGATTCCATAGAGCAAGAGAAAGACAGTACTGATGATAAAGAGATAGACAGGAATCATCAGTGAACTGGCAGATTCTTTTAAGCCCCGTAAATTCAAGAGCATAAGCAAACAAACTAGAAAAATGGAAATGTGGAGGTTGTAAGGGTGGAGAGCAGGGAGAGCTGCTGTGATAGCATCGGCTCCAGATGACACCGATACCGCCACAGTCAGCATGTAGTCAACCAGCAGACTACCTCCAGCAATTAAGCCAAGTTCGGGAGATAGATTTTCTCGAGTAACCATATAGGCCCCTCCTCCTTGAGGGTAGGCATGGATGATTTGACGGTAGGAGACGGTCAGGCTAGCTAGGAGTAGGAGGACAAAGAGGCCGATAGGAAGACTCCACCATATCGCAAGAGGAGAGAGACTAGCCAAGACGAGGACTACTTGCTCAGGCCCATAGGCAATGGAAGATAGAGCGTCGCTTGACAACATGGCCAAGGCCTGCATTTTTCCCAGCAGACCTCCCTCGCCTTCTGTTAAGGACTTAAGAGGACGACCGATAAAGGTCTGTTTTAATTTTGTAAACATTGTATTTTCCTTTTCTGAAAATTTCAATAAGTGCTATTATACTGCTTTGGGAAAATAGCGTCAAGAGACGACGATGGATTTTAGAATATTTTGTACAGATGAGGAGAGAGGGCAGTTTTTTGGTATAATAGAAGATAGAAAACGAGGTTAGAAGAGATGATTTTTGATACACATACACACTTGAATGTAGAAGAATTTGCAGGTCATGAGGCAGAAGAAATCGCCTTAGCTGCTGAGATGGGTGTGACACAGATGAATATTGTTGGTTTTGATAAACCGACGATTGAGCGTGCCTTGGAGTTGGTAGATGAGTATGACCAGCTCTATGCGACTATTGGTTGGCATCCGACAGAAGCAGGGACTTACACGGAGGAGATTGAAGCCTACTTGCTTGATAAGCTCAAGCATCCCAAGGTTGTTGCTTTAGGTGAGATTGGTTTGGACTACCATTGGATGACAGCGCCAAAAGAGGTGCAGGAGCAGGTTTTTCGCCGTCAGATTCAGTTATCTAAGGACTTGGATTTACCTTTTGTTGTCCATACTCGTGATGCGCTGGAAGATACCTATGAGATTATCAAAAGTGAGGGCGTTGGTCCTCGTGGTGGGATTATGCACTCATTTTCAGGGACTCTTGAGTGGGCAGAGAAGTTTGTCGCGCTTGGCATGACTATTTCCTTCTCAGGAGTGGTGACTTTTAAGAAGGCCACCGACATCCAAGAGGCGGCTAGAGAACTTCCTTTGGACAAGATTTTGGTGGAGACGGATGCGCCTTACTTGGCTCCTGTTCCTAAACGTGGTCGTGAAAATAAAACAGCCTACACTCGCTATGTAGTGGACTTTATCGCCGACTTACGTGGTATGACGACAGAAGAGCTAGCGGCGATAACAACTGCAAATGCAGAACGAATTTTTGGATTGGACAGCAAGTAATGAAAGAAAAAATTTCACAAGTTATCGTGGTCGAAGGGCGCGATGATACGGCCAATCTCAAACGCTATTTCGATGTAGAGACCTATGAGACACGAGGTTCTGCCATCAATGAGCAAGATATTGCACGTATTCAGCGCCTACATGAGCTTCATGGAGTCATTGTCTTTACAGACCCAGATTTTAATGGGGAGCGGATTCGTCGCATGATTATGACGGCTATTCCAACAGTTCAGCATGCCTTCCTCAAACGAGATGAAGCTGTTCCCAAGTCCAAGACCAAGGGCCGTTCTCTGGGAATTGAGCATGCCAGCTATGAAGACCTGAAAATGGCTCTAGCTCAGATTACAGAACAATTTGAACATGAGAGTCAGTTTGATATCAGTCGTAGCGACTTGATTCGCCTTGGTTTTCTAGCAGGGGCAGACAGCCGTAAGCGACGAGAATATCTAGGAGAGGCTCTCCGAATTGGCTATTCCAACGGCAAGCAACTCCTCAAACGCCTAGAGTTGTTTGGGGTTACCTTGGCAGAAGTGGAAGAAGCTATGAAATCTTATGAGAACAGCTAAGCAGACCCCAAATGTAAGGGGAATGTGTTACAATAGAAGTAACAGATAATAGAAAAGAGAATAGATGAGAATTGCAGATTATAGCGTGACCAAGGCAGTGCTAGAGCGTCACGGTTTTACCTTTAAAAAGTCCTTCGGGCAAAATTTCTTGACGGATACCAATATCCTTCAAAAAATCGTGGATACGGCTGAGATTGATGACCAGGTTAATGTCATCGAAATCGGGCCAGGGATTGGTGCCTTGACAGAATTTTTGGCTGAGCGTGCAGCAGAGGTCATGGCCTTTGAGATTGACCACCGTTTGGTGCCGATTTTGGCAGATACCCTGCGTGATTTTGATAATGTGACCGTAGTCAACGAGGACATTCTCAAGGTTGATTTGGCGCAGCATATCCAAAATTTTAAAAATCCTGACCTGCCAATCAAGGTAGTGGCTAACTTGCCATACTACATCACGACTCCTATTCTCATGCACTTAATCGAGAGTGGGATTCCTTTTAGTGAGTTTGTGGTCATGATGCAAAAAGAAGTGGCGGATCGTATCTCAGCTCAACCTAACACCAAGGCTTACGGTAGCTTGTCAATCGCTGTGCAGTACTACATGACAGCTAAGGTTGCCTTTATCGTGCCTCGTACGGTCTTTGTGCCAGCACCAAACGTGGACTCAGCCATCTTGAAAATGGTGCGCCGTCCAGAGCCAGCTGTAGCAGTAGAAGATGAGAACTTCTTCTTTAAGGTTTCCAAGGCTAGTTTTACCCATCGCCGCAAGACCTTGTGGAATAACTTGACAGGTTACTTTGGCAAGACTGAAGAGGTCAAGGACAAGCTGACCAAGGCTTTGGACCAAGCAGGCTTGTCACCAAGTGTGCGTGGGGAAGCTCTCAGCTTGGCGGAATTTGCCAGCCTAGCAGATGCACTTAAAGGACAAGGACTTTAAAATGCAGGGACAAATCATTAAAGCCTTGGCTGGGTTCTACTATGTAGAGAGTGATGGCCAGGTCTATCAAACACGCGCGCGTGGGAATTTCCGTAAAAAAGGGCATACTCCCTATGTTGGGGACTGGGTAGATTTCTCTGCGGAGGAAAATTCAGAAGGCTATATTCTCAAGATTCACGAACGCAAAAATAGCCTAGTCCGTCCGCCCATTGTCAATATTGACCAAGCTGTAGTAATCATGTCCGTCAAGGAACCTGATTTTAACAGCAATTTGCTGGATCGTTTCTTGGTTCTTTTGGAACACAAGGGAATCCATCCCATCGTTTATATTTCTAAAATGGATTTGTTGGAAGATAGAGAAGAACTGGATTTTTATGAACAGACTTATGGTAATATCGACTACGACTTTGTGACCAGTAAAGAGGCACTCCTGCCTTTATTAACAGGCAAGGTTACGGTCTTTATGGGGCAGACAGGTGTTGGGAAGTCAACTCTTCTCAATAAAATCGCACCAGACCTCAATCTTGAAACAGGAGAAATTTCAGACAGTCTGGGTCGCGGGCGCCACACTACTCGAGCAGTTAGTTTTTATAATCTCAATGGGGGTAAAATCGCAGACACACCAGGTTTTTCATCCTTGGATTATGAAGTATCAACGGCGGAAGACCTCAATCAGGCCTTCCCAGAGATTGCCACTGTCAGTCGAGACTGCAAATTCCGTACTTGTACCCATACCCATGAGCCTTCTTGTGCGGTTAAGCCAGCAGTTGAAGAAGGTACCATTGCGCCCTTCCGTTTTGACAACTACCTGCAATTCCTCAGTGAGATTGAAAATCGCAGAGAAACCTATAAAAAAGTCAGCAAAAAAATTCCAAAATAAGGAGAAACCTATGTCTCAATACAAGATTGCTCCGTCAATTCTGGCAGCAGATTATGCCAACTTTGAACGTGAAATCAAACGTCTAGAAGCAACTGGGGCAGAGTATGCCCATATCGATATCATGGATGGCCATTTTGTCCCGCAAATCAGTTTTGGTGCAGGTGTGGTTGAAGCTCTTCGTCCTCATAGTAAGATGGTCTTCGACTGCCACTTGATGGTAGCTAATCCAGAGCATCATTTAGAAGACTTTGCGCGTGCAGGTGCGGATATCATCAGTATCCATGTGGAAGCAACGCCCCATATTCATGGTGCCCTCCAAAAAATTCGTTCACTCGGAGTTAAGCCTTCAGTTGTTATCAATCCTGGCACACCAGTTGAAGCCATCAAGCACGTGCTTCACCTAGTTGACCAAGTCTTAGTCATGACAGTTAACCCAGGCTTTGGTGGGCAAGCCTTTCTACCAGAGACCATGGATAAGGTCCGTGAGTTGGTTGCCCTTCGTGAGGAAAAAGGTTTGAACTTTGAGATTGAAGTGGATGGTGGGATTGATGACCAAACTATTGCTCTGGCCAAAGAAGCTGGTGCGACTGTTTTTGTAGCAGGTTCCTATGTCTTTAAGGGAGATGTCAATGAGCGAGTACAAACTCTCAGAAAACAACTGGACTAGGGTTGCTGTTTTTGCTGGCGGAGACCGCGGTCATTACCGGACGGACTTTGATAGATTTGTCGGTGTGGATCGAGGTTCTCTCTGGGTCTTGGAAGAAGATTTGCCTCTTGCTCTAGCAGCCGGAGATTTTGATTCTGTGACGGAAGAAGAGCGACAGGTGATTCAAAAACATGCCCAGCATTTTGTTCAAGCCCGACCAGAAAAAGATGATACAGATCTGGAATTGGCTCTCTTAACCATCTTTGAGAAAAATTCTCAGGCTCAGGTCACTATTTTCGGTGCTTTGGGTGGCCGTATTGATCATATGCTGGCTAACGTCTTTCTACCTAGCAATCCCAAGTTGGCACCTTATATGCACCAGATAGAAATTGAAGATGGGCAAAACTTGATTGCCTATTGTCCAGAAGGGACCAGTCAGCTACAGCCTCGTTCAGACTACGACTATCTAGCCTTTATGCCGGTTCGGGATAGCCAGCTGACTATTCTCGGTGCTAAGTATGAGTTGACAGAGGAAAATTTTTTCTTTAAAAAAGTGTACGCTTCTAACGAATATATAGATAGGGAAGTTTCGGTGACTTGCCCAGATGGCTATGTAGTCGTGTTGCATAGCAAGGACAGGAGGTAGGATGGAAAGTTTACTTGTTCTATTATTGATTGCCAACCTAGCTGGACTCTTTCTGATTTGGCAAAGGCAGGATAAGCAGGAAAAACATCTCAGCAAGAGCTTGGAGGATCAGGCAGATCACTTGTCAGACCAGTTGGATTACCGCTTTGAACAAGCCAGACAAGCCAGTCAGTTAGATCAAAAAGATTTGGAAGTGGCTGTCAGTGACCGTTTGCAAGAAGTGCGAATGGAATTGCACCAAGGTCTGACTCAAGTTCGTCAAGAAATGACAGATAATCTCCTCCAAACCAGAGATAAGACCGACCAACGTCTCCAAGCCTTGCAGGAATCAAATGAGCAACGTTTGGAACAAATGCGCCAGACAGTCGAGGAAAAGTTGGAAAAGACCTTGCAGACGCGCTTGCAGGCTTCCTTTGAGACAGTTTCCAAACAACTGGAGTCTGTCAATCGAGGCCTTGGAGAAATGCAGACAGTTGCCCGCGATGTCGGCGCCCTCAACAAGGTTCTCTCTGGAACCAAAACGCGAGGGATTCTGGGAGAATTGCAACTGGGGCAAATCATCGAAGACATCATGACACCTGCCCAGTATGAAAGAGAATATGCAACGGTTGAAAACTCCAGTGAACGAGTGGAGTATGCCATCAAGTTGCCCGGACAAGGCGATCAGGAATACGTCTACCTACCAATTGACTCTAAGTTTCCACTGGCAGATTATTACCGCCTAGAAGAAGCCTATGAAGCAGGTGATAGGGACGAGATTGAACGCTGTCGTAAATCGCTTTTAGCAAGCGTCAAGCGCTTTGCCAAGGATATCAAGAGCAAGTACATAGCACCGCCTCGGACTACCAATTTTGGAGTTTTGTTTGTTCCGACAGAAGGTCTCTACTCAGAAATCGTCCGCAATCCGGTCTTCTTTGATGATTTGAGGCGGGAAGAGCAGATTATTGTCGCAGGTCCAAGTACCCTATCAGCTTTGCTCAACTCCCTATCGGTTGGCTTCAAGACTCTCAATATCCAAAAGAGTGCCGACCATATCAGCAAGACTCTTGCCAGTGTCAAGACCGAGTTTGGCAAGTTCGGTGGCATTCTGGTTAAGGCACAAAAACATCTCCAACATGCCTCGGGCAATATTGATGAATTATTAAACCGTCGTACCACAGCTATCGAGCGGACGCTCCGTCACATTGAGTTGTCAGAAGGTGAGCCTGCGCTTGATCTACTCCATTTCCAAGAAAATGAGGAAGAATATGAAGATTAGTCACATGAAAAAAGATGAGCTATTTGAAGGCTTTTACCTAATCAAGTCAGCTGACCTGAGGCAAACTCGAGCTGGGAAAAACTACCTAGCCTTTACCTTCCAAGATGATAGTGGCGAGATTGAAGGGAAACTCTGGGATGCCCAACCTCATAACGTTGAGGCCTTTACCGCAGGTAAGGTTGTCCACATGAAAGGACGCCGAGAAGTTTATAACAACACCCCTCAAGTCAATCAAATTACCCTTCGCTTGCCTCAACCTGGCGAACCAAATGACCCAGCTGATTTCAAGGTCAAGTCGCCAGTTGATGTCAAGGAAATTCGTGACTACATGTCGCAAATGATTTTCAAAATTGAAAATCCTGTCTGGCAACGAATTGTCCGAAAGCTCTACACCAAGTATGATAAGGAATTCTACTCCTATCCAGCTGCCAAGACTAATCACCATGCCTTTGAAACGGGTTTGGCTTATCATACGGCGACCATGGTGCGCTTGGCCGATGCCATTAGCGAGATCTATCCTCAGCTCAATAAGAGCCTGCTCTATGCGGGGATTATGCTACATGACTTAGCTAAAGTCATTGAGTTGACGGGACCAGACCAGACTGAGTATACAGTACGAGGTAATCTTCTTGGACATATCGCTCTAATTGATAGCGAAATTACCAAGACAGTTATGGAACTCGGTATTGATGATACCAAGGAAGAAGTCGTTCTGCTTCGTCACGTCATCCTTAGTCACCACGGCTTACTTGAGTATGGAAGTCCAGTCCGTCCACGCATTATGGAAGCAGAGATTATTCATATGATTGACAATCTGGATGCCAGCATGATGATGATGTCAACAGCTCTGGCTTTGGTGGATAAGGGAGAGATGACCAATAAAATCTTCGCTATGGACAATCGTTCCTTCTATAAACCAGATTTAGATTAATAATTTAAGAAAAATGAGCATTTTTTAGGACAAGAATGTTCGTTTTTTTATGTGAATATGGTATAATAAGTAAAAGACAAAAATGAATACTCTTCGAAAATCTCTTCAAACTAGGGTAACATCGCCTTGTCGTATGTATATATGTAGTTATATTACAGACTTTGTCAGTTCTATCGACAATCTCAAAACAGTGTTTTGAACCACCAGCGACCAGCTTTCTAGTTTGCTTTTTGATTTTTTGAATAAAAATGGAATAGGAAATAGAAATGAAATTAAGAAGAAGTGATCGGATGGTTGTCATTTCCAACTATTTGATTAATAATCCTTATAAACTAACTAGTCTCAATACTTTTGCTGAAAAGTATGAATCTGCTAAATCATCTATCTCAGAAGATATCGTCATTATCAAACGCGCCTTTGAGGAAATTGAAATCGGTCATATCCAGACAGTAACTGGGGCTGGCGGAGGTGTCATCTTTACACCATCTATTTCGAGTCAGGATGCTAAGGAAATGGTTGAAGACTTGCGTGCCAAGTTGTCAGAAAGTGACCGTATCTTGCCAGGTGGTTACATCTACCTATCTGATTTACTTAGCACACCAGCCATCTTGAAAAATATTGGTCGCATTATTGCCAAGAGTTTTATGGATCAAAAAATTGACGCGGTTATGACAGTAGCGACCAAGGGTGTTCCACTTGCAAATGCAGTTGCAAATGTCCTCAATGTTCCTTTTGTTATTGTGCGCCGTGACCTGAAAATTACCGAAGGTTCAACTGTCAGCGTCAACTATGTATCAGGTTCAAGTGGTGACCGCATTGAGAAAATGTTCCTTTCAAAACGCAGTCTCAAGGCAGGCAGCCGTGTCTTGATTGTGGATGACTTCTTGAAAGGTGGCGGAACGGTCAACGGGATGATTAGTCTCTTGCGTGAGTTTGATTCAGAATTGGCTGGTGTAGCCGTCTTTGCGGACAATGCCCAAGAAGAACGTGAAAAGCAGTTTGACTACAAGTCACTCTTGAAGGTAACCAATATTGATGTCAAGAACCAAGCCATTGATGTTGAGGTTGGCAATATCTTTGACGAAGATAAATAAGAGATAGAACTAAAGGTTGGAACGATTGTCCCAGCCTTTCTTTGCAAATAGAATAGAAGGAAACTTATGAAAACACCATTTATCAATAAAGAAGACTTAGAAGCGATTGTTGCCGAGTTCCCAACTCCCTTTCACTTGTATGATGAGAAGGGAATTCGTGAAAAGGCAAGAGCCGTCAACCAAGCATTTTCATGGAACAAGGGCTTTAAGGAATATTTTGCAGTTAAGGCTACTCCAACACCAGCTATTTTGAAAATTCTCCAAGAGGAAGGCTGTGGTGTGGACTGCTCTAGTTATGTGGAGCTTTTGATGAGCCATAAACTGAATTTCCCTGGTTCTGAGATTATGTTCTCTTCAAACAACACGCCAGACAAGGAATATGCCTATGCGCGTGAATTGGGTGCGACCATTAACTTGGATGCTTTTGAAGATATTGAACATCTGGAGCGAGCAGCAGGCATTCCAGAAATCATCTCATGTCGTTATAATCCTGGAGGCGTTTTTGAACTGGGGACAGACATCATGGACAATCCTGGAGAAGCCAAGTTCGGCATGACCAAGGACCAGCTCTTTGAAGCCTTTGCCATCTTGAAGGAAAAAGGAGCTAAGACTTTTGGGATTCACTCCTTTCTAGCATCCAATACCGTCACCCATCTCTATTATCCAGAGTTGGCGCGTCAACTTTTTGAATTGGCTGTTGAAATCAAGGAAAAGTTGGGCATTTCGCTAGACTTTATCAATCTTTCCGGCGGTATTGGGGTCAATTATCGTCCAGACCAGGAGCCAAATGATATCGCTTTGATTGGTGAGGGGGTTCGTAAGGTTTATGAAGAGGTCCTTACACCAGCAGGTCTTGGTCAGGTCAAGATTTTCACCGAATTGGGTCGTTTTATGTTGGCACCTCATGGTGCTTTGGTTACAAGAGTGACTCATAAGAAGGAAACCTACCGTACCTATCTCGGTGTGGATGCATCAGCAGTCAATCTCATGCGTCCAGCTATGTACGGAGCCTACCACCATATTACTAACGTGACCCATCCAGATGGACCAGTTGAAGTGGTAGATGTGGTTGGTTCACTCTGTGAAAACAATGATAAATTTGCAGTGAATCGCGAACTGCCTCATACAGAAATCGGTGATTTGCTGGTAATTCATGATACAGGTGCTCACGGTTTTTCAATGGGCTACCAGTACAACGCCAAACTTCGTTCTTCGGAAATCCTCTATACCGAAGAAGGTAAAGCCCGTCAAATCCGCCGTGCAGAGCGCCCTGAGGACTATTTTGCAACCTTGTATGGCTTTGATTTTGAAGAATAAAATGATAAATAATTGAAAATGAAATTGAAAAACAGATTGCTTTCTAAAAAATAGGCAAAAATCTTGTTTTTCCTTCAAGTCATGATATAATAAAACTATAAAACGTTTTCAAGGAAGGTAACGATATGTCTGAAGAAACAATTGATTATGGACAAGTGACAGGAATGGTGCATTCGACAGAAAGCTTTGGGTCAGTAGATGGGCCTGGTATTCGCTTCATTGTCTTTTTGCAGGGCTGTCACATGCGTTGCCAGTATTGCCACAACCCAGACACTTGGGCTATGGAGTCCAATAAATCACGTGAACGGACGGTAGATGATGTCTTGACAGAAGCCTTGCGCTACCGCGGTTTCTGGGGAAATAAGGGTGGGATTACGGTCAGTGGAGGAGAGGCTCTCTTGCAGATTGATTTCTTGATTGCCCTCTTTACCAAGGCCAAGGAACAAGGTATCCACTGTACCTTGGATACCTGTGCCCTTCCTTTCCGTAATAAACCACGTTACCTTGAGAAGTTTGATAAACTCATGGCTGTCACTGACTTGGTCCTCTTGGATATCAAGGAAATCAACGAAGAACAGCACAAGATTGTCACTAGCCAAACCAATAAAAATATCTTGGCTTGTGCCCAGTATCTATCAGATATTGGAAAACCTGTCTGGATTCGCCACGTGCTAGTTCCAGGATTGACAGACAGAGACGATGACTTGATTGAACTTGGTAAGTTCGTCAAGACCCTCAAAAATGTTGATAAGTTTGAAATTCTGCCTTATCACACTATGGGTGAGTTCAAATGGCGTGAATTGGGAATTCCATATTCCCTCGAAGGAGTCAAACCACCAACAGCAGACCGCGTTAAGAACGCTAAAAAACTCATGGATACCGAAAGTTATCAAGACTATATGAAACGTGTACATGGATAAAAAAGAAGCCTGATGGAAACATCGGGCTTTTGATACTCAATGAAAATCAAAGAGCAAACTAGGAAGCTAGCCGCAGGTTGCTCAAAACATGGTTTTGAGGTTGTGGATAGAACTGACGAAGTCAGTAACCATACCTACGGCAAGGCGAAGCTAACGTGGTTTGAAGAGATTTTCGAAGAGTATGACTTGCAAAAAAGACTTAGCAAACCAGCTAAGCCTTTTTCTTCTTATCTCGAACGTTGTTTTCCAGCGTTGCGATTTTTGTGTTTTTTCTTGCTTGTGATAGCAGTTGGTTGTTCAGGGGTAACGTCTTTTCTTCCATTTGGTGTTGAGAAAGCACGTGCTTTTGGTGGGTTCTTGGCTAGTTCTTCACGGACTTTTTTGCGAAGTTTTGGACGAACGATATAGTTGACGATAAACTGTTGGAGAATCATCATGAAACCACCGACAACCCAGTAAAGCGTCACACTGGCTGGTGAGAAGAAGGAGAAGACGACAATCATGAGAGGGCTCATGTAGATCATTTTCTTGAGCTGTTCTCTTTGCATCTCATCTTCTACGCCATGAAGTGAGAGGAGTGATTGGAGATAGTAGAGGACACCAGCAAAGGCTACGAGGATCATACTTGGTGAACCAAGATCGATACCCAAGAAGGTAGAGCTAGCTACCCCTTCAGTGTGCTGGGCTGCAAAGTAGATAGCAGAGAAGAAAGGCATTTGAATGAGGATAGGGAAGCATCCTACACCACCTAACATGCTGATGCCGTGTTCCTTCTGAGCTGCAAAGAGAGCTTGTTGAGCCTCAAGTTTTTCTTCCTGAGTTGTTGCTTCTTTGAGACGTGTTTGGTGTGGTTCGAGTACGTGTTTGAGGGCGTTCATCTTTTCAGAGTGAAGTGTCGCCTTCCATGATTGGTAGATACCAAGTGGGAGGATAATCAAGCGCACGATAATGGTTACGATAATGATAGCGACCCCGAAGCCTAGACCTTTATCAGTAGCGAAGTACTTGATAGCTTCTCCCATCGGAGCACCCAAGAAATCCCAAACGGGACCAATTGGCTTACCTGTTGCTTTGTCTACTTGGACACAGCCTGTCAAGACGAGTAGCATAGCCACTCCCATAGCAGAGAGGGCAAAACGTTTAATAGATTTCAATGTTTTCATTCCTTCTTTAAAAATTATACCTTTCTATTCTACTGTTTTTTTGTAAAATATACAATAGTTCTAGAGACCTAATTTGCGACTTTGAAGTCCGAATAGGATGAAAAGTTGCTCATTTGTACATCTAGATAGGTGACTTTTGAAAAAGGTGTCGGACCTTTTCGGATTTCTTGGATAAATTTTGCCATAGTGGCAGAGGAGTCTGTCTGAGCAAGAATTTCCACTGTGCCATCGTCGTTATTCCAGACACGACCAGTGATGCCGCCGATTTCAAGAGCTAAAGTATAAACACCCCAGCGAAAACCAACACCCTGCACCCTGCCTTGGGCAATCATTCTAACCTTTTGCATACCAAACCCCTTTGATTGTGTTATAATATTTCTATGACTATTATAACCTCAAAAGCCAATTCTGTGGTAAAAAATGCCAAGAAATTGCATCAAAAAAAATATCGAAAGTCTGCTTATTTGATTGAGGGCTGGCACTTGTTTGAAGAAGCTGTTCAAGCAGGAGTGACGATTGAAAAGGTCTTTGCCCTAGAAAGTTACCGAGATCAGCTAGCGGCTTTTCCACAAACAGTCTGGGTTTCAGAGGAAATTTTGCGGGATTTAGCAGATACGCAAACTCCTCAAGGGATTGTTGCAGTGATTCAAAAAGAAGAAGTGGGACTGCCTGATCTCCATCAGGGCAAGTATCTATTTTTAGAGGATGTTCAAGATCCTGGTAATGTGGGCACCATGATTCGGACGGCGGATGCTGCAGGTTTTACAGGGGTTATTGTCTCAGACAAGTCAGCAGATATCTACAGTCTTAAGACCCTGCGTTCCATGCAAGGAAGTCATTTTCACTTGCCCATCTATCGTATGCCTGTTGCCACCTTTGTAGTAGAGGCAAAAAAGAGCAATTTGCCCATTCTAGCAACGACCTTGTCGAGAGATTCAAAGGATTATCGTGAGCTTTCTCCCTTAGAAAACTTTGCTCTAGTCATGGGAAATGAAGGACAGGGGATTAGTTCTGTCATGGCTGAGAGTGCTGACCAGCTGGTTCATATAGGCATGAAAGGCCGAGCAGAAAGTCTCAACGTGGCAGTTGCAGCAGGCATTTTGATGTTTTATTTCAGCTAATTTATAAAATCTTTGTTATAATCAAGACATATCTATAGAAAAAGGAGAATCAGAATGAATCAATCGATTATTCAAGAACGTTCAGGTCTCAATCAATTTTACGCCAAGGTTTACGCCTTTGTGGGACTTGGAATTGGTCTATCGGCTCTCGTATCAGCTTTGATGTTGACAGTCTTTCAATCCCAATTGGTCTACTTTTTAATGCATGGTCGTCTCTGGTTGATGATTGCAACTTTTGCAGAACTTGCTCTAGTCTTTGTTGCAAGTAGCATGGCTGCAAAAAATAGCCCAGCAGCTCTCCCAGTATTTTTAGTTTATTCTGTTTTAAATGGCTTTACGCTGAGTTTCGTCGTAGCCTTTTATACACCAGGGACCGTCTTATCGGCCTTTGTATCCAGCGCCCTTCTCTTCTTTGTCATGGCGGCAATCGGAATTTTCACCAAGAAAGATTTGAGTGGAATGGGACGAGCTTTGATGGCGGCGCTCGTTGGTCTCATCATTGCCATGGTTGTGAATCTATTTTTAGCCAATAGTTTCTTTGACTACATGATTAGTATTGCCATGGTCTTGGTTTTCTCAGGTTTGATTGCTTGGGATAACCAAAAGATTCGCTATGTTTATGAGCAGTCACGAGGGCAAGTAGCGACAGGTTGGGTTGTGTCAATGGCTCTCAGTATCTATCTTGATTTTATCAATCTTTTCCTAAGTATTCTACGTATCTTCGGTCGCAATGACTAGAAGGTCCCTAACATCAGTGTTCGAAGGAGCACTGATTTTTTTATATTTGGTCTTTTCTTTTCTTGGAAATAGGTGTATAATGCTTTTAATTAATTTTTTGAGGAGTAGTTTATGAAGAAAAGTTTTATTCATCAACAAGAAGAGATTTCCTTTGTCAAAAACACTTTTACCCAGTATTTGAAAGATAAGTTAGAAGTTGTCGAAGTTCAAGGTCCTATCTTGAGCAGGGTCGGCGACGGGATGCAGGATAATTTATCAGGTGTGGAGAATGCCGTATCGGTCAAGGTTCTCCAAATCCCTGATGCTACTTATGAAGTTGTGCACTCACTTGCTAAATGGAAACGCCATACCTTGGCCCGTTTTGGTTTCGGTGAGGGAGAAGGTCTTTTCGTCCACATGAAGGCCCTTCGTCCAGACGAAGATTCGCTGGATGCGACCCACTCTGTTTATGTTGACCAGTGGGACTGGGAGAAAGTTATCCCAAATGGTAAACGTAATATCGCTTATCTAAAAGAAACAGTGGAGAAGATTTACAAGGCTATTCGTCTTACTGAGCTAGCTGTTGAAGCCCGCTATGACATCGAATCAATCTTGCCAAAACAAATCACTTTTATCCACACAGAAGAGTTGGTAGAACGCTACCCAGATTTGACACCAAAAGAGCGTGAAAATGCTATTTGTAAAGAATTTGGAGCAGTATTCTTGATCGGTATCGGTGGTGAATTACCAGACGGTAAACCGCACGATGGACGTGCACCAGACTACGATGACTGGACAAGTGAGTCTGAAAATGGTTACAAGGGTCTAAATGGTGATATTCTTGTTTGGAATGAGTCTCTGGGGGGAGCCTTTGAGTTGTCTTCTATGGGAATCCGTGTAGATGAAGAAACGCTTCGTCGTCAGGTTGCCATTACAGGTGATGAAGACCGCTTGGAATTGGAATGGCACAAGGCTTTGTTGAATGGTCTATTCCCATTGACAATCGGTGGAGGAATTGGACAATCTCGGATGGCCATGTTCCTACTTCGCAAGAAACACATCGGAGAAGTGCAAACAAGTGTTTGGCCTCAAGAAGTCCGCGATACTTACGAAAATATTTTGTAGAGAATCGAACCGCAAGGTTCGGTTTTCTTTCTCTTTTCGCCCATAATTTGGTATAATAAACGGTATGAAAATCGTATCAGGAATCTATGGGGGACGTCCCCTCAAGACACTAGAAGGAAAGACGACAAGACCTACTTCGGATAAGGTTAGGGGAGCTATTTTTAACATGATTGGTCCCTACTTTGAAGGTGGACGAGTCTTGGACCTTTATGCAGGTAGTGGTGGTTTATCTATCGAGGCAGTATCGCGTGGCATGGCCAGTGCTGTTTTGGTGGAGAGAGATCGTAAAGCTCAGGCTATCGTGGCTGAAAATATTCAGATGACCAAGGAAGTTGGAAAATTTCAACTCCTCAAGATGGATGCAGAAAGGGCATTGGAACAGGTATCTGGCGAATTCGACCTCATTTTCTTAGACCCTCCTTACGCCAAGGAACAAATCGTAGCAGATATTGAAAAAATGGCTGAGAGAGCGCTTTTTTCTGAAGATGTTATGGTCGTGTGCGAGACGGATAAGGCCGTTGAGCTTCCAGAAGAAATTGCCTGTCTAGGCATCTGGAAAGAAAAAATTTATGGAATTAGTAAGGTGACAGTCTATGTCAGATAAGATTGGCTTATTCACAGGCTCATTTGATCCGATGACAAATGGGCATCTGGATATGATTGAACGGGCGAGCAGACTCTTTGATAAGCTCTATGTCGGTATTTTTTTCAATCCCCATAAACAAGGATTTCTCCCTCTTGAAAATCGTAAACGGGGACTAGAAAAGGCTTTGGAACATTTGGGGAATGTTGAAGTCGTGTTTTCTCATGATGAATTGGTGGTTGATGTTGCAAAAAGACTGGGGGCTACTTTCCTAGTGCGAGGCTTGAGAAATGCGTCGGATTTGCAATATGAAGCCAGTTTTGATTACTACAACCATCAGCTGTCTCCTAATATAGAGACCATTTATTTACATAGTCGACCTGAACATCTCTATCTCAGTTCATCCGGTGTTAGAGAACTTTTGAAGTTTGGTCAGGATATTACCTGCTATGTTCCTGAGAGTATTTTGGAGGAAATAAAAAATGAAAAAAAAGATTAGATGGCCCTTATATGTCATTGCGGCCTTAATTGTGACTTTCTTGGCATTTGTAGTGCCCTTGCCCTACTATATAGAAGTTCCAGGTGGTTCGGAAGATATTCGCCAAGTCCTTAAAGTAAATGACACAGAAGATAAGGAAGCTGGTGCCTATCAATTCGTTACGGTTGGTGTCCAGCACGCTACTTTAGCCCATATGATTTATGCTTGGTTGACGCCTTTTACAGATATTCGTAGTGCTCAGGAGACTACAGGTGGATCTTCCGATATTGAATTTATGCGGATCAATCAATTCTACATGCAAACATCGCAAAATATGGCTAAGTATCAAGGGCTAAAAACAGCTGGTAAGGATATTGAACTAAAATATCTTGGGGTTTATGTTTTGACTGTGACGGATAATTCGACCTTTAAAGGGATTCTCAACATCTCTGATACGGTCACAGCAGTCAATGATCAGACCTTTGATAGTTCCAAAGATTTGATTGATTACGTCAATTCTCAAAAACTAGGGGACTCCGTCAAGGTAACTTATGAAGAGGATGGGCAAACCAAGTCTGCAGAAGGAAAAATCATTACTCTAGAAAATGGCAAAAATGGAATTGGAATCGGCTTGATTGACCGTACGGAAGTGACCAGTGATGTCCCAATTCGCTTTTCAACAGCCGGTATCGGTGGTCCAAGTGCAGGTCTCATGTTTAGTCTGGCCATCTATACCCAAATAGCTGACCCTGGTCTTAGAAATGGCCGTATCGTTGCCGGTACCGGAACTATTGACCGCGATGGGAATGTGGGGGACATTGGAGGTATTGATAAGAAAGTTGTTGCTTCGGCTAGAGAAGGTGCTGCTATTTTCTTTGCCCCAGATAACCCTGTTAGCGAAGAAGAACAAAAAGCGCATCCTGATGCGAAAAATAACTACCAAACAGCCCTAGAAGCGGCTAAAACAATCAAGACAGATATGAAAATTGTGCCAGTTAAAACCCTACAAGATGCAATTGATTACTTGAAAAACAATCCCTAGTTTTAAGTTAAGTTTCCAAACTAGCGCACAAACAGAGAAGATGGTATAATAGTCAAATGGTTCAATTATTATTCACTCTAAGCAGTCACATGCTCTTTATTTATGTGAGTTTTTACCTTTTAAAGGATCTTGTTAGATGGGAAAAGGTTTTAAAAGTGACAACTGAGAATACAGGAAAAGTTCGTTTACTAGTGGCCTTTTTCAGCATTGTAATGGGCTACATCATGAGTTCTTTCTTTATCAGTCTGTATCAGTTGTGGCAAGAAGCGCTTAGAGAACTATTATAAAATCAAGAGTAAAGGAAATAAGTATGGAAAAAATTGTGGTTCAAGGTGGCGATAATCGTCTGGTAGGAAGTGTTACGATCGAAGGAGCAAAGAATGCAGTCTTGCCTTTGTTGGCAGCGACTATTCTAGCAAGTGAAGGAAAGACCGTCTTGCAGAATGTTCCTATCTTGTCAGATGTGTTCACTATGAATCAGGTGGTTCGTGGTTTGAATGCTAAGGTGGATTTTAATGAAGAAGCTCATCTTGTTGAGGTGGACGCAACTGGCGATATCACTGAGGAAGCTCCTTACAAGTATGTCAGCAAGATGCGTGCATCTATCGTTGTCTTGGGACCAATTCTTGCCCGTGTAGGTCATGCCAAGGTATCCATGCCAGGTGGTTGTACGATTGGTAGCCGTCCTATTGATCTTCATTTGAAAGGTCTAGAAGCTATGGGGGCTAAGATTAGTCAGACAGCTGGTTATATCGAAGCCAAGGCTGATCGCTTACATGGAGCTCATATCTACATGGACTTCCCAAGTGTTGGTGCTACTCAGAACTTGATGATGGCAGCGACGCTGGCTGATGGGGTTACAGTGATTGAAAATGCTGCGCGTGAGCCTGAGATTGTGGACCTAGCCATTCTCTTAAATGAAATGGGAGCTAAAGTAAAAGGTGCTGGTACAGAGACCATTACCATTACCGGTGTGGAGAAACTTTATGGTACGACTCACAATGTGGTCCAAGACCGTATTGAAGCTGGAACCTTTATGGTGGCTGCTGCCATGACTGGTGGTGATGTCCTGATTAAAGATGCTGTTTGGGAGCACAACCGTCCCTTGATTGCCAAATTGCTTGAAATGGGAGTGGAAGTGACGGAGGAGACTGAAGGAATTCGAGTTCGCTCTCAACTAGAAAATCTAAAAGCTGTCCATGTGAAAACCTTGCCCCACCCAGGATTTCCAACAGATATGCAGGCTCAATTTACAGCCTTGATGACTGTCGCAAAAGGCGAATCAACTATGGTGGAGACAGTTTTTGAAAATCGTTTCCAACACCTAGAAGAAATGCGCCGTATGGGCTTGCACTCTGAAATTATCCGTGATACAGCACGTATTGTTGGTGGACAGCCTTTGCAGGGAGCAGAAGTTCTTTCAACTGACCTTCGTGCCAGTGCAGCCTTGATTTTGACAGGTTTGGTAGCACAAGGAGAAACCGTAGTTGGTAAATTAGTCCACTTGGATAGAGGCTACTACCGTTTTCATGAGAAGTTGGCGCAGTTGGGTGCTAAGATTCAGCGGATTGAGGCAAGTGATGAAGATGAATAAGAAATCAGGCTACGTAGCCAAGCGTTTACTTTTAGTCATTCTGGTACTGATTTTAGGTGCTTTAGCCCTAGGAATCGGTTTAATGGTCGGTTATGGAATCTTGGGCAAGGGTCAAGATCCATGGGCTATCCTGTCTCCAGCAAAATGGCAGGAATTGATTCATAAATTTACAGGAAATTAGGCTGGAAAACCAGCCTTTTTCTAGAGATAAGGAGAAATATGAACAAAAAAACAAGACAGACACTAATCGGATTGCTGGTATTATTACTTTTATCTGCCGGTAGCTATTATATCAAGCAGATGCAGTCGACAGCTAATACTCCTAAAACTAAGGTGAGTCAGAAAAAACAAGCGTCTGAAGCTCCTAGTCAAGAATTGGCAGAAAGTGTCTTAACAGATGTAGTCAAGAGTCAAATAAAAGGGAGTCTGGAGTGGAATGGATCAGGTGCTTTTATCGTCAATGGTAATAAAACAAACCTAGATGCCAAGGTTTCAAGTAAACCTTACGCCGATAATAAAACAAAGACAGTGGGCAAGGAAACCGTGCCAACTGTAGCCAATGCTCTCTTGTCTAAGGCAACCCGACAGTACAAGAATCGTGAAGAAACGGGGAATGGTTCGACTTCATGGACTCCTCCAGGATGGCATCAGGTTAAGAATCTAAAGGGGACTTATACCCATGCGGTCGATAGAGGTCATTTGTTAGGCTATGCCTTGATCGGTGGCTTGGATGGTTTTGATGCCTCGACAAGCAATCCTAAAAACATTGCTGTTCAAACAGCCTGGGCAAATCAGGCGCAAGCCGAGGATTCGACTGGTCAAAACTACTATGAAAGTATGGTACGTAAGGCCTTGGATAAAAACAAGCGTGTCCGTTACCGTGTAACCCTTTACTACGCTTCGAATGAGGATTTAGTTCCTTCAGCTTCACAGATTGAAGCCAAGTCTTCAGACGGAGAATTGGAATTTAATGTTCTAGTTCCCAATGTTCAAAAAGGGCTTCAACTGGATTACCGAACTGGAGAAGTGACTGTTACTCAGTAAAATACAAAATAAACTCCTATGTCACTTGTGGATATAGGAGTTCTTTCTTACTAGTTTAAGCAGGGCTACAATAGACACTGATACTCAATGAAAATCAAAGTGCAAACTAGAAAGCTAGCCGCAGGTTGCTTAAAGCACAGCTTTGAGGTTGCAGATGAAGCTGACGTGGTTTAAAGAGATTTTCGAAGAGTATGAGAAAAAATAATATGTATTGGACTATATTTTGTGATATAATAGAGGGTAAGATACTATTTTAGGAGAAGAACTATGGAAGACCCAAGTAGTCAGAATTTGTTGCTACAATTTGTTTTATTGTTTATCTTGACGGTATTAAATGCCTTTTTCTCAGCTACAGAAATGGCCATGGTGTCACTAAACCGTGCGCGAGTTGAACAAAAGGCAGAAGAAGGAGATAGACGCTATATCCGTCTGCTGAAGGTACTAGAAAATCCTAACCACTTTTTATCAACTATTCAAGTAGGAATTACCCTGATTACGATCTTATCAGGGGCGAGTTTGGCAGACACTCTGGGACGAGAAATTGCATCTTGGCTTGGAAATGGTGAAACATCTTATGCCGTTGCAAGTTTTCTGTCTTTAGCATTTTTGACTTATATTTCCATCGTTTTTGGGGAATTGTATCCTAAGAGAATCGCTCTTAATCTAAAGGATGCCTTAGCGATTCGTACAGCGCCAGTTATTATTGGATTGGGGAAACTAGTTAGTCCCTTTGTTTGGCTCTTATCTGCATCTACCAATCTCTTGAGTCGCTTGACTCCTATGACCTTTGACGATGCTGACGAAAAAATGACCCGTGATGAAATTGAGTACATGCTGACAAATAGTGAAGAAACACTAGATGCTGACGAAATTGAAATGTTACAAGGGATTTTTTCACTGGACGAATTAATGGCCAGAGAAGTTATGGTTCCTCGAACAGATGCCTTTATGGTCGATATTCAGGATGATAGTCAAACCATCATCCAAAGTATTTTAAAACAAAATTATTCTCGTATCCCTGTCTATGATGGGGATAAGGACAATGTGATTGGGATCATTCACACCAAGAGTCTCCTTAAGGCGGGCTTTGTGGACGGTTTTGACAATATTGTTTGGAAGAAAATCTTACAAGATCCACTTTTTGTTCCTGAAACTATTTTTGTGGATGACTTATTAAAAGAACTGCGCAATACTCAAAGACAAATGGCAATCTTACTGGATGAATACGGTGGGATGGCTGGTTTGGTGACCCTGGAAGACCTCTTAGAGGAAATCGTTGGGGAAATCGATGACGAAACAGATAAAGCGGCAATAGATGTTCATCAAATCGGTGAGGATACTTACATTGTTCAAGGTACCATGAATCTCAATGATTTTAATGACTACTTTGATGTTGAACTGGAAAGTGATGACGTTGATACCATCGCTGGTTACTATTTGACAGGGGTTGGGACCATTCCAACGACTGAGAAACTCAGTTATGAATTAGTCAGCCAAAACAAACAGCTTATCCTTACCAATGATAAAGTGAAAAATGGACGCGTTACCAAGGTAAAAGTCCAAATTACCGAAGTTGAAATAGAAGAAGAAACAGAGTAAACTAGAGGCTTTTGTCACCAGGCGTGACAAAGCTTTTTTCAGTTGATTTCAAAAGGAAATTGTGTCCTCGAAAAACTCAGCCCCAAACTTGCCTCAAAAGTTTTTTAAAGTTATACGTATTTATTCAAGGAAAAAGAAAAAAGCCCTTTAAATTGGGCTTTCTGTTTAAATGAAACCTGATAAATCAAGTTAAAGAAGGCGGTAGACGGATTTGAACCGACGATCAAGCTTTTGCAGAGCCGTGCCTTACCACTTGGCTATACCGCCTTAACGTTTATTATTATACCTTGAAAATGATTTTCAGTCAATAGCTTTTTCAGATTTTTTGTATCAATAAGCCTAAATATTCTGAAAATTCGTTTACTTTTCTTGAAATCTATGATATAATTGATGATAACCTATACTTTATTTATAAGAGGAGTAAATAAATGAAAAAAAGTCAAGTGCTTGCTGTAGCGGGAGCTACCTTATTAGCGTCAGGAGTTCTAGCTGCGTGTTCAAACACTAGTTCGAATAATGCTAAACTAGCAAAAGATTACCAATATGTTTATCAAACAGATCCAGAAACCTTGGATTATATCGTCAGCAATATCGATTCAACATCATTCGTCACAACAAATGCTGTAGATGGTTTGTTGGCTAATGATAAATATGGTAACTTGGTTCCTTCTATTGCTGAATCATGGACAGTTTCAAAAGATGGTTTGACTTATACCTATAAAATCCGTAAGGATGCTAAATGGGTTACAGCAGAGGGAGAAGAATACGCTCCTGTAACTGCTAAAGACTTCGTTACTGGTTTGAAACATGCCGTAGATGGAAAATCAAAAGGACTTTCAATCGTTAGCTCTTCTATTAAGGGATTAGAACCCTATATCAAGGGTGAAACAAGCGATTTTTCAACCGTTGGAGTAAAAGCGCTTGATGATCAAACACTAGAATATACCTTGAACCAGCCAGAAACTTTCTGGAATGACAAGACCACTAGTGGTGTTTTGATGCCGGTTAATGAAGAATTCTTAACTTCAAAAGGGGAAGGTTTTGGTGCCCCAACCGATGCTAACTCTATTCTTTATAACGGTCCATTTGTCTTAAAATCTGTAACTCCAAAATCATCTATCGAGATGGCTAAAAATGATGCTTACTGGGACAAAGAAAATGTAAAAATTGAGAACGTTAAGTTCACTTTCTGGGATGGTAAGGACCAAGATGTCATTGCCAAAGGTTTTGCTGATGGTCAATATAGCAAGGCTCGTATCTTCCCTACAAGTTCTACATATGAAAAATATGCAGCTGACTTTAAAGATAACATTTACTTTAATGAACCAGGAGCGGGTGTTGCAACTGTCAGCTTGAACTATGGCCGTACAACCTATAACCACACTGCCAAAACAAGTGATGCCCAAAAGACATCTACTCAGAAAGCATTGCTAAACAAGGAATTCCGTCAAGCCTTGAACTTTGCTGTCGATCGCAATTCTTATTCAGCTCAAACAAATGGTACTGATGGAGCTGCAGTAGCCATCCGTAATACATTTGCACCTTATAATCTTCAAGTTGGTAAGAAAACATTTGGTGAATTGGTACAAGATAGCTTGGCTAAGACAAATTCTTCTACTTGGTCAAACGTGTCTCTAGCAGATTCTCAAAATGGCCTTTACAATGAAGAAAAAGCTAAAGAAATCTTTGCTAAAGCAAAATCAAGCCTACAAGCTGAAGGTGTTGAATTCCCAATCCACTTGGATGCCTTGGTTATCCAAGAATCAACAGCGGTTGTAAACCGTGTTCAATCATTGAAACAATCAATTGAAAAAGTATTGGGTTCAGATAATGTTGTTGTAGACTTACAACAAATGACTCAAGCAGAAGCTTTACCAATTTCATTTAGCGCTCCAACAGCTAAAGAGCAAGACTGGGATATCCATACCTTGCTAGGATGGAACCCTGACTATCAAGATCCTTCTACTTTCTTGGATCAATTCGTCCTTAAGGGAGGAAGCACTCGTCTTTACCTTGGTATTGACCAAAACACAGATGCATCAGTAGTAAGCAAACTTGGTTTAGCTGACTATGGAAAATTACTTGATGACGCAAACAGCGAAAACCAAGATGTTCAAAAACGTTATGAAAAATACGCGGTGGCACAAGCTTGGTTGACTGATAATGCTTTGACAATTCCAGTAATGGCTTCTCCTAAAGAAACAGCCGTTTCATATGTTTCAAAAGTTCTACCATTTAGCTCTTCATATTCAGTAGCCGGCCTTAAAGGTGAAAATTCAGGATACTTGAAGTACACTGAAGTTGGTGAAAAAGCAATCACCAAAGAAGAGTATGAAAAAGCTCGTGAAAAATGGTTGAAAGAAAAGACTGAGTCAAACGAGAAAGCTCAAAAAGAATTGGCAAGTCATGTGAAGTAAATAATTTTCAATAGAACTTTCTCTCCATGAGGAGAAGGTTCTTTTGGGATTTTTAAAGGAAATGATATGAAAAAATATATTTTTATGCGTGTTTTGCGGTCATTGGTTTCTATCTTCTTAGTAACAACCTTGACTTACACGATCATCTATACAATGGTTCCTCGAAAATTGATTTTCAAACAGGATACCAACTATAATAAGATTGCGACAACTGCTGATAAACGTGATAACTATGAGAATACTGTTTATGAGCGTATGGGCTATATCGAGTACTACGATACCAAAGAGTTGCAAGAAAAAGCTAGCCAGATGGATGCTTCTGTAACAGTTGAAGCCAATGACACCAACAAGGCTATCTATGAAAAATACATCAAACAAATCGGTCATGGTTGGACCCTGGGAGAATTTACTGAAAGTGGCCAATTCTACGCTACTCGTGAAATCCCGATTTTTGAACGTGTTTTTCACTTCTATGCTAACTTGATTGACATTGATCATACTAATAAAATTCAAGACCCTGAAAATCCAGACTTGAAACGTTACCTTCGTTTTGAAAATGATCCAGCTATCGGATGGTCCTTGGTTGGTTCAGGAACTAAACACAAATATCTCTTGTACTTCAACAGTCAGTTCCCATTTGTGCATCAAAACTTTGTGAACATTAATTTAGGTGACTCTTATCCAACCTATGCTAATAGCCCTGTTTTACAGGTTATTACTCAGGGTCAAGGGCAAACAAAAACATCTCAAGTTCAGTTCCCAACAGGTAAGAAAACTTCTTCTGTAAATATTTACTCAAGAACCTACAAGTCTCCTAGTCAGGCTGATTCACGTGAAGTAGCTAACTATGGGAAAGATGACCCATATACTGCTACTGAAAGCAACTACCAATATCCTTCTATGATTGCTAGCTCTGCAATCGTTGGATTGATCGGTTTGGTGATTTCTTATGCGATTGCCGTGCCACTTGGTTCAGCTATGGCTCGCTTCAAGAACACTTGGATTGATAGCTTCTCAACAGGGGCTTTGACCTTCTTGATGGCTCTTCCAACCATTGCTTTGGTTTACATTGTTCGTTTGATTGGATCATCAATTGGTCTTCCAGATTCATTCCCTATCTTGGGTGCTGGAGATTGGCGTTCGTATGTTTTACCAGCAGTTATCCTTGGTTTATTGGGTGCTCCTGGTACCGCTATTTGGATTCGTCGTTACATGATTGACTTGCAATCACAGGATTTTGTTCGTTTTGCTCGTGCAAAAGGTTTGTCTGAAAA
Source organism: Streptococcus mitis (assembly GCF_946188615.1). GTDB lineage: Bacteria > Bacillota > Bacilli > Lactobacillales > Streptococcaceae > Streptococcus > Streptococcus mitis_BZ. The sequence continues at coordinate 80,663 of NZ_CAMHVK010000007.1, read as the reverse complement.
AGAAATTTCAAACAAACACATCTTTAAAAATGCCATGGTTCCGCTGGTTTCAGGGATTCCTGGTGCTGTTATCGGGGTTATCGGTGGTGCAACCCTTACTGAAACAGTCTTCGCCTTCCCAGGTATGGGTAAAATGTTGATTGACTCTGTAAAAGCATCTAATAACTCTATGGTCGTAGGTCTTGTCTTCATCTTTACATGTATTTCTATCTTCTCACTTCTTTTGGGAGATATTTGGATGACTATTATTGACCCACGTATTAAATTGACTGAGAAAGGAGGCAAATAATGTCTACAATCGATAAAGAAAAATTTCAGTTTGTAAAACGTGACGATTTTGCCTCTGAAGCCATTGATGCGCCAGCTTATTCATACTGGGGTTCAGTGTTTAGACAATTTATGAAGAAGAAATCAACTGTAGTCATGTTGGGAATCTTGGTAGCTATCATTTTGATGAGTTTCATCTACCCAATGTTTTCTAAGTTTGATTTCAATGATGTCAGCAAAGTGAACGATTTTAGTGCTCGTTATATTAAGCCAAATGCTGAGCATTGGTTCGGTACTGACAGTAACGGTAAATCGCTCTTTGACGGTGTTTGGTTCGGAGCTCGTAACTCTATCCTCATTTCTGTGATTGCGACAGTGATTAACTTGGTTATCGGTGTCTTTGTCGGTGGTATTTGGGGAATTTCGAAATCAGTAGACCGTGTGATGATGGAAGTTTATAACGTCATCTCAAACATCCCATCTCTTTTGATTGTCATTGTCTTGACTTACTCAATCGGAGCTGGATTCTGGAATCTGATTTTTGCAATGAGTGTAACAACATGGATTGGGATTGCCTACTCAATTCGTATCCAAATCATGCGTTACCGTGACTTAGAGTACAACCTTGCTTCACGCACACTCGGAACTCCAACATACAAAATTGTCATTAAAAATATCATGCCACAATTGGTATCTGTTATTGTTACGACTACATCACAAATGCTTCCAGCATTTATCTCCTATGAAGCCTTTCTGTCATTCTTTGGACTTGGATTGCCTATTACAGTACCAAGTTTAGGTCGATTGATTTCAGATTATTCACAGAACGTAACAACAAATGCATACCTCTTCTGGATTCCATTGACAACTTTGGTCTTGGTATCCTTGTCACTTTTCGTAGTTGGTCAAAACCTAGCGGATGCTAGTGATCCACGTACACATAGATAGGAGTAGAAATGACAAAAGAAAAAAATGTAATTTTGACTGCTCGCGATATTGTCGTGGAATTTGACGTTCGTGACAAAGTATTGACAGCCATTCGCGGCGTTTCCCTTGAACTAGTTGAAGGAGAAGTATTAGCCTTGGTAGGTGAGTCAGGATCAGGGAAATCTGTTTTGACAAAGACTTTCACAGGTATGCTTGAAGAAAATGGTCGCATTGCCCAAGGAAGTATTGACTACCGTGGTCAGGACTTGACAGCCTTGTCTTCTCACAAGGATTGGGAACAAATTCGTGGTGCTAAGATTGCGACTATCTTCCAAGATCCAATGACTAGTTTGGACCCAATTAAAACAATTGGTAGTCAGATTACAGAAGTTATTGTAAAACACCAAGGCAAAACAGCTAAAGAAGCGAAAGAATTGGCGATTGACTACATGAATAAGGTTGGGATTCCAGATGCAGATAGACGTTTTGATGAATACCCATTCCAATATTCTGGAGGGATGCGTCAACGTATCGTTATTGCTATTGCCCTTGCCTGCCGACCTGATGTCTTGATCTGTGATGAGCCAACAACTGCCTTGGATGTAACCATCCAAGCACAGATTATTGATTTGCTAAAATCTTTACAAAACGAGTACCATTTCACAACAATCTTTATCACCCATGACCTTGGTGTGGTAGCAAGTATTGCGGATAAGGTAGCAGTTATGTATGCGGGAGAAATCGTTGAGTATGGAACTGTTGAGGAAGTCTTCTATGACCCTCGCCATCCATATACATGGAGTCTCTTGTCTAGCTTGCCTCAGCTTGCTGATGATAAAGGGGAACTTTACTCAATCCCAGGAACACCTCCGTCACTTTATACTGACCTGAAAGGGGATGCCTTTGCCTTGCGTTCTGACTATGCAATGCAGATTGACTTTGAACAAAAAGCTCCTCAATTCTCAGTATCAGAGACACATTGGGCTAAAACTTGGCTACTTCATGAGGATGCTCCAAAAGTAGAAAAACCAGCTGTGATTGCAAATCTTCACGATAAGATCCGTGATAAAATGGGATTTGCCCATCTGGCTGACTAGGAGGAAGGAAATGTCTGAAAAATTAGTAGAAATCAAAGATTTAGAAATTTCCTTCGGTGAAGGAAGTAAGAAGTTTGTCGCGGTTAAAAATGCTAACTTCTTTATCAACAAGGGAGAAACTTTCTCGCTTGTAGGTGAGTCAGGTAGTGGGAAAACAACTATTGGTCGTGCTATCATCGGTCTCAATGATACAAGTAATGGAGATATCATTTTTGAAGGTCAAAAGATTAATGGTAAGAAATCGCGTGAACAAGCTGCAGAATTGATTCGTCGTATCCAGATGATTTTTCAAGACCCTGCCGCAAGTTTGAATGAACGTGCGACTGTTGATTATATTATTTCAGAAGGTCTTTACAATCATCATCTGTTCAAGGATGAAGAAGAACGTAAAGAGAAAGTTAAAAATATTATTCGTGAAGTGGGGCTTCTTGCTGAGCACTTGACTCGTTACCCTCATGAGTTTTCAGGTGGTCAACGTCAACGTATCGGTATCGCCCGTGCCTTGGTCATGCAACCAGACTTTGTTATTGCAGATGAGCCAATTTCGGCCTTGGACGTTTCTGTACGTGCCCAAGTCTTGAACTTGCTCAAAAAATTCCAAAAAGAACTTGGTTTGACTTATCTCTTTATCGCCCATGACTTGTCGGTTGTTCGCTTTATTTCAGATCGTATCGCGGTTATTTACAAGGGTGTTATTGTAGAGGTTGCAGAAACAGAAGAATTGTTTAACAATCCAATTCACCCATATACTCAAGCCTTACTTTCAGCGGTACCAATCCCAGACCCAATCTTGGAACGTAAGAAGGTCTTGAAGGTTTACGACCCAAGTCAACACGACTATGAGACTGATAAGCCATCTATGGTAGAAATCCGTCCAGGTCACTATGTTTGGGCTAACCAAGCCGAATTGGCACGTTATCAAAAAGGACTAAACTAATAATGGTTTTATAATTTCCATGTCAACTTTTATGGAAATTATAAACCTTTTTTGTTGGACTGATTTGAAAAACTTTTGAAAGCATTCTGAAAGAATTTTCGAAAGAAATAGAATTCTTAGAAAACCATTGAATTATAGTGAGATGAAATAAAATCTGAACAACTCGATTCGGAAAGTCAAATTAATTTCTAGAAAAGGTTTAGAAGTCGCGGCGTATTACTCTAGCTTCAATCTACTGTATTCTAATACTCTTCGAAAATCTCTTCAAACCACGTCAGCTCTATCTGCCACCTCAAAACAGTGTTTTGAGCAACCTGAGGTTAGCTTCCTAGTTTGCTTTTTGATTTTCATTGAGTCTAATATCTACAATGTAAAAAACTCTAGCTATCAGTTCATTGATAGTTAGAGTTTTTTCTATTCATATGATTTAAGGAGATTAAATAAGGCTTCTACTTCTGATGACGGTGTAGCTGATTTAAGGTAGGCGTAATAAACTGTAAAAGTTATCTTATCCTTCGGTATAAGCGGAATTTTTATTAAATCATCATCTTCCTCAGAAAGTGCGATATCAGCTAGTAAACTAAGGCCAATCCCTTTCTTTAAAAGTTCTTTAAGGATGGCAATGTCATCAGTCTTAAAGAATATTTCTGCCTTGTTTTGATACTTTTGATTAAGCGTTTCAAAAGCTTTCAGGTGAACAAAGTGTTCGTCTAAGAGTATAAAGGATTGATCTGCTAATTCTTCAAAAGCGAGGGAAGGAGCAGTGGCAAAAGGATGGTTCTTAGATAAAACGACATACAGTTCTTTATGAAATAGCTCGTGTGACTCTATTGAAGGATAGTTGAGAGGTTCAATCAAACCGAGTAGGCTTGCATCAAGGTCTCCTTTGATAAGAAGGTTTAATAACTCCACGGAGCCACCGCGGATAGGGCGTATCTTTTTTAAAAAATCGAATTTATCTTTTTCGTTTAAGGCAGCAAAGAGATATTGAATGATAATAGGAGGGAATCCTACAGTAGAGTATTGTGCCAAGGAGCGATTAATTTCTTTGCGAGTAGAAATGACCTCAGGTAAAATCAGTTCTGTATGCTTTAGAAGGATTTGTCCTTGAGGAGTTAGCTTGAAGGAACGATGCGAGGGGTCATGGTGAATCAATTTGCAGTTAAAGTATTCCTCTAAGCGCTTGATAGCATAAGAAATAGATGGTTGGCTGACTTTATGTTGTTTTGCTACTTCCGTATAGGATTGAAGCTGGCAGAGGTCATAAAAATATTGTAGATCTTTTAAATTCATATGGGTTCACTTTCATTAGTTGGAGAAGGAAAATAAGTGGAAAACAGCAGATAAATAATTTTTATCCGTATCCTACAATTTGACTATACGAGTATTCACCAGTTAAAATGTAAGTGAGTCAGGGATCTCAAAGATTATCTAAGATACTCTCAAAAATGACCAACATTTTTTCTCGTTTATCAATAGGGAGCTGTTTAATCTTCATGTTGATTCTTTTGAGTGAAAGATTGTCACTCTTATCAGAGGTTGATTCAAGGCTATCAAAATTGAAAAATTCCTCTGGGGTTATTTCTAGGGCGTCAATCACTTTTTCAAGACTGTGAATGGTCAGATTCACATTTTGGTTTTCAAGTTGATTGATATACTTAAGCCCGAGTCCTGCTTGTTCCGAAAGTTCTTCCTGGCTCATTTTATTCTGTGTTCGAAAATATTTCACTTTTTGGGAAATATATTGTTGTAAATAGTTTTTAGTTGTCATATAAATAGAATACAAGTTTTATATGACAAAAAACACCTTAAAAAATACAAAGTATTACATAACATACCTATATGATATTTATTTTAATTAGGATTGTCAATTTGTATGATTGGTTTATTTTACTCGAAACTTTTAGTAAAGAGAGATCATCGAGAGTTTGATGAGTTCAGAAATTTATAACATATGCGTATACAATTGTATTATTTAAACAACAACGTTTTACGAACAATTCGTTTCATGTGGTATAATATAAATAAAAAGGAGCTTGCACTATGACTTCACATGATATTTTAAACAATCCTTTCCTCAATAAAGGTACTGCCTTTACCTTAGAGGAGCGAAAGGAACTAGGCCTTATTGGTTTACTGCCACCGTATGTTCAAACGATTGAAGAACAAGCGGCGCAAACTTATGCACAAATGCAAACAAAAGCCAATGATTTGGAAAAACGTCTTTTCCTAATGGAAATTTTTAATACCAACAGGACTCTTTTCTATTACCTTTTTTCTCAACATTTGGAAGAATTCAATCCAATTGTATATGATCCAACCATTGCAGATACCATTGAAGGCTATAGTGATCTTTTTGTAGATCCCCAATATGCGGGATATCTTGATATCAATCATCCTGAAAATATTGAAGCTACTTTGAAAAACGCTGCCGGGGGTCGCGAGATTCGTCTCATTGTTGTAACAGATGCAGAAGGAATCCTTGGAATTGGCGACTGGGGAACAAATGGTGTCGATATTTCTGTTGGGAAATTGATGGTCTATACGGGTGCTGCTGGAATCGATCCTTCGATGGTCCTTCCTTTAGTCATTGATGCAGGGACTAACCGTGAAGAACTTCGTAACAATTCTAATTACTTAGGAAATCGTCACGAAAGGGTCCGCGGAGATCGTTACTACGACTTCATTGACCAATTTGTTCAAACAGCAGAACGTCTCTTTCCTAAACTCTACCTTCACTGGGAAGACTTCGGCCGCTTGAATGCTGCCAATATTCTTGAAAAATACCGGAAACAAATTCCGACCTTTAATGATGATATTCAAGGTACAGGAATCGTTACCTTGGGTGGTATCTTCGGTTCGCTGGATATTAGTGGTGAAAAATTAACAGATCAAGTTTATCTCTGCTATGGTGGTGGTACTGCGGGTGCAGGAATTGCCTCTCGTGTTCTTCGTGAAATGGTAAGTGAAGGTCTTTCTGAAGAAGAAGCTTATAAACGTTTCTTTATGGTTGATAAACAAGGTCTTCTCTTTGATGACATGGATGACTTGACACCAGAGCAAAAACCATTTGCTAAGAAACGTGCTGACTTTAGTAACGCAGATAAGTTGACTGACCTGCTTGAAGTAGTGAAGACTGTGAAGCCAACCATTCTTGTAGGAACTTCAACTCAGCCTAATACCTTCACTAAAGAAATAGTAGAAGCTATGTGTGAAAACACAGAACATCCAATGATCTTCCCTTTGTCAAACCCAACTAAATTGGCAGAAGCTAGTGCCAAAGATTTGATTGAATGGTCAGATGGTAAAGCTTTTGTCGCAACAGGAATTCCTGCTGATACGGTTTCTTATAAAGGTGTAGACTATGTGATTGGTCAAGCAAATAATGCCCTGATTTACCCAGGTCTTGGTCTAGGTATGCTGGCTTCTGAAGCAAGTCTTTTGACTGATGAAATGATTGGAGCAGCGGCGCATTCATTGAGTGGTATTGTCAATCCAGGCCAACCAGGAGCTCCTGTCTTGCCACCATTCAAGTATGTAGCAGATGTTTCTATTAAAGTAGCAGAAGCAGTCGCTAAAAAAGCACAAGAGCAAGATCTTGCACGCGCTAAGGAAACAGATATGGCCAAAGCAGTTCGTGATTTGAAGTGGTATCCAGAGTATAAATAATTCATTTCTGTTGCCTATCCTCGGGATACTTGGCTTGTTTTGGATATGTTAGCAATCTACAGAGTTGATAACCGAAAAGTAAAGAGATTGTCGTATTGACTATTGGTTTTAAACAGTATAAAATAACTGTCGATTTTTGTCCGACTGCTAATAGTCAGTTTAATACTATACTAAAATCAAAACGCATTATATAATAGTGATATGAAATCAACCAAAGAAGAAATACAAGCCATCAAAACACTTTTAAAAGACTCTAGTACAACTAAATACCATAAAAGTCTTCAAATCGTTCTATTTTGTCTAATGGGCAAATTTTTGAAATTATCCTAAAAGAATTGAAAGAATTATGAAAGAATTTTCGAAAAATTTTAAAAAATTCTGAAATATTCTTGACAGGTGATGAAAAAGGTGGTAAGATAAGAAACATCAAAAAAGAAAGCAGAAAAAGAAATGAATAAGAAACAAGCTGTAACGATGAATCAAAACTTTTACTTTAGCTACTTTAGATAGTGTTTGTAGACATGTCACCATGGATGCAAACAGTTCAAGCAATTTGTTTGTATCTATGTGGCTAAGATTTTTGATTGTGGTCCATATAGATGAATATCTAAATGGACTAGCTAAGTTGTAACTTGTTAGATTATTTCAAGCATCCGTTTAGATAGTATCTAGGCGGTTTTTTGTTTTATCTTTTCTGAGAAGGAGTTTCATTATGAAAGTTGTTCGAAAATTACTAGCACCCCTCTTGGTAGTGGGTATTCTCTTGACCTCTCTGATCAGTTTGCATCAGTTGAAGGCAGATAAGAAAAAAGATGTATTTCGTATCGGTATTTCACAATTTATTACCCACCAGTCTCTAGACGCTACTAGAGAAGGTTTTGTGGATGAGCTGGCCAAGCAAGGCTATATTGAGGGGAAAAATATCGAGATTGATTTGCAAAATGCACAGGGAGAACAAAGAAATCTAAAAACGATTTCCCAGCAACTAGCAGAATCTAGTGATGTCGTTCTAGCCATCGCAACGCCTTCTGCTCAGAGCTTGGCTAATACAACACAAACGACACCGGTTATCTTTTCAGCTGTAACAGATCCTGTCAGTGCCAAGTTGGTTGAGTCAAGAGAACATCCGGGGGGAAATGTAACTGGAACAAGTGATCAGTCATCAGATGCTATCTCAACCCAAATCAATTTGATAAAGAAAGTGTTGCCAAAAGCTAAAACAATTGGAATCCTCTATACTCAGAGCGAGCCAAACTCAGTTGTCCAAAAGGATGAAGCTAAGCGACTTCTGGAAGAAAAAGGCTTTACCGTTGTTGAAAAAACAATCTTGGACAGTAACAATGTCAAGGCGGCAGCAGAGAGTTTGATGGCAGAAGTGGATATGGTTTTTGTACCAACGGACAATATCATTTCGTCAACCATGGAAACAGTTAAGCAGGTTTCTATTAAACACAAGGTTCCAGTATTCGGTGGTTCAACAGAAATGATTGCGGTTGGTGGATTGTATAACTACGGTACCAATTATGAAGAATTGGGACGGCAGACAGCCCGCATGTTGATTCGTGTTTTAAAAGGTGAGAAGCCAGAAAATATAGCAGTTGAGTTGCCTGAAAAACTGGAATTGCATACCAATAAAGAAATGGCAGATGCATTGGGAATTGATATTAGTAAGTTAGAAAGCAAGGAATAGGGAGGTTTAAGATGAGTTTTGTATTATCTAGTTTATCAGAAGGTTTGCTATGGTCGATTATGGCTATTGGGGTCTACTTGACTTTCCGTATTTTGGATATTGCGGATATGACTGCTGAAGGCGCCTTTCCACTGGGGGCGGCTGTCGTCGTATCTCAGATACAGGCAGGGACAAATCCTTGGATTGCGACCGTACTTGCTTTGCTGGCAGGTATGGTAGCAGGTCTAGTATCAGGAATGCTCCATACCAAGATGAAAATTCCAGCTCTCTTGACAGGGATTGTGACCTTGACAGGGCTTTATTCAATCAATATTAAAATCATGGGAAGTGTGCCCAATCTTTCCTTGGGAGATTCTTCAACTGTCTTTAAACAATTGGCGAGCTTGGGGCTGACAAATGAAGAAGCTGTTTTCTCATTCAGTTTGGCCTGTCTCTTACTTGTTTGTTTGGTCTTGACTCTTTTGATGAAAACGGAGATTGGCTTGGTCTTGCGTTCGACTGGGGACAATATTCCGATGAGTGAGTCCAATGGGGTCAATGTAGACACCATGAAGATTGTTGGTTACATGATTTCAAACGGTTTAATTGCCCTGTGTGGTTCCTTATTTGCTCAGAATGATGGATTTTCAGATGTGACTTCTGGGACAGGAACCATCGTTGTTGGTTTGAGTGCCGTGATTATTGCGGAAGTACTGATACATGATTTGACCATTGGAGGCCGCTTGTTATCTATCGGGATCGGTGCTATTGTTTACCGTTTGATTATTTTAAATATCTATGAAATTCCAAATCTAGATCAAAACCTGGTTCGTCTCTTTAATGCAATCTTACTCGCCTTGGTTTTATTTGCACCAGAATTGCAAAAGCGATTAAAGATTCGTGGTTTGAAACTGAGAAATGAATAGGAGGAAAAAGTTATGGCAAGTTTATTAACACTTGAAAATATTCACAAGACATTTGAAGCAGGGACGGTCAATGAGAACCATGTCCTCAAAGGATTAGATTTAGAAGTTGAAGAGGGAGATTTTATCTCTGTGATTGGTGGAAATGGCGCAGGGAAATCCACTTTGATGAATATCTTGGCTGGCAATCTATCGGTAGACGAAGGGGACCTTTTATTGGCAGGGAAATCCATTAAAAATCTGAGTGTCAGAAAGAGAGCCAAGGATATCGCCCGTGTTTTTCAAGATCCTAAGATGGGAACAGCTTCGCGTTTGACGATTGAGGAGAATATGGCTATTGCCTTGAGACGTGGGCAAAAGAGAGGGCTTGGTTGGGGCGTGAAGGAGAAGGATAGAATCCAGTTCCAAGAAGCCTTGAAGGAGTTGAATATTGGCCTTGAAAACCGCTTAAAAGTAGATACTCAATATCTCTCAGGAGGACAAAGACAGGCCTTGACCCTAGTCATGGCAGCTCTGGTGAAACCTAAACTTTTGCTTTTGGATGAACATACTGCGGCACTTGACCCGAAAACGAGTCAAATGGTGATGGATTTGACGCAAAAAATTGTGGAACATCATCAGTTGACGACTTTGATGATTACCCACGATATGAACCATGCGATTGAGTACGGAAATCGTCTCATTATGCTCTATCAAGGCAAGATAGTGGTGGATGTCAAGGGAGAAGAGAAGAAGCATCTGACAGTTGAAGATCTCATGCATCTCTTCCAAAAAAATAGTGGCCAAAGTCTAGTTAGTGATGAATTGGTTTTGGGATAAAGAAAAAGGCTGAGATGTGCCTCAATAATTTTTATGCCACAGAAGTGGAAATCGACTTATCAGTAGCCTACCAAAATGGACGAATTTTGATTTCAAACTATGAAGATGCAGAAGTGTCTGAAAAAATTCTACTCAAACCTTATCAAACACTGGCTATCCATGTAAATTAAACTCAGTAAGGAGCCCTCTTTTGCATAAAAGCAGGGTTCTTTTTGCTGTTTATTCCATCCCTGAAAGCGTAAAACAAACTAGTCAGGGTGGCTAGTTTGTGGTATAATGAAAGAGACTCAAAAAGAAACAGGAGAAATATAATGGATTTACTTTTAGCAATTGTATTGATTGTGCTAGCTTTTCTAGGAGGAGCTCTGGGAGGAATGTACTTGGTTCGTAAGCAAATTGAAAAAGAATTTGCTGACAACCCACGTTTGAATGCTGAAGCAGTTCGTACTCTTTTGAGTGCAAATGGTCAAAAACCAAGCGAAGCTAAGGTACAACAAGTTTACCACCAAATCATCCGCCAACAAAAAGCAGCTCTTGCTAACAATAAAAAGAAAAAATAAATAAGGAAAAGTCTGGGATGAAAGTTCCAGACTTCTCACTATGTTGGTTATGGTTTAGGAATGAGACTTTTTCCTTGCATTCTATTGATATTTGATTATGATTAAGAGAGATAGTTGTTGATTAGGCTGTCATTATTCAGTTCATAAGGAACGGTAATCATAATGAACTATCAATCAGAAAAAAGACTAGAAAGAAGACTGTATGGATAATCGACCAATTGGTTTTTTGGATTCGGGTGTCGGGGGCTTGACCGTTGTGCGCGAGCTCATGCGCCAGCTTCCCCATGAAGAAATCGTCTATATTGGAGATTCGGCGCGGGCGCCCTATGGTCCCCGTCCTGCTGAGCAAATTCGTGAATATACTTGGCAGTTGGTCAACTTTCTCTTGACCAAGGATGTCAAGATGATTGTCATTGCTTGTAACACTGCGACTGCGGTCGTCTGGGAAGAAATCAAGGCTCAACTAGACATTCCGGTCTTGGGTGTGATTTTGCCAGGAGCTTCAGCAGCCATCAAGTCCAGCCAAGGTGGGAAAATCGGAGTGATTGGAACGCCCATGACAGTACAATCTGACATTTATCGTCAGAAAATTAACGATCTGGATCCGGACTTACAGGTGGAGAGTTTGGCCTGTCCCAAGTTTGCTCCCTTGGTGGAGTCGGGTGCCCTGTCAACCAGTGTCACCAAGAAAGTGGTCTATGAAACCCTACGTCCCTTGGTTGGAAAGGTAGATAGCCTGATTTTGGGTTGTACCCATTATCCGCTTCTCAGACCTATTATTCAAAATGTTATGGGGCCCAAGGTTCAACTTATCGATAGTGGGGCAGAGTGCGTACGGGACATTTCAGTCTTACTTAATTATTTTGAAATCAATCGTGGTCGTGATGCCGGACCACTCCATCACCGTTTTTACACAACAGCCAGCAGCCAAAGTTTTGCACAAATTGGTGAAGAATGGCTGGAAAAAGAGATTCATGTGGAGCATGTAGAATTATGACAAATAAAATTTATGAATATAAGGATGGACAGGACTGGTATGTCGGGTCCTATGGTATTTTTGGTGGCGTCCGGACGTTGACGGATGATGACTTGGATTTTCCTCTATTGGAGTTTGCCCAAAGATTTCGAGATGAGGATCGAGGTTTTCCTGTTTCTGTTACTGTTTTACGCTATGGTTCTCTCTACCGTTTATTGTCTTTTGTGGTAGATATCCTCAACCAAGAAATGGGACGAAATGTGGAAGTCATCCAACGTCAAGGGGCTCTGCTATTGGTTGAAAATGGGCAACTCCTGCATGTAGAATTGCCTAAAGAAGGGGTCAATGTTCATGATTTCTTTGAGACAAGTAAGGTCAGAGAAACCTTATTGATTGCGACTCGTAACGAAGGCAAGACCAAGGAATTCCGAGCTATCTTTGACAAGCTAGGCTACGATGTGGAAAATCTCAATGACTATCCTGACTTGCCTGAAGTAGCAGAAACAGGCATGACCTTCGAAGAAAATGCCCGTCTCAAGGCAGAAACCATTTCCCAATTAACGGGCAAGATGGTTCTGGCAGATGATTCTGGACTCAAGGTCGATGTCCTTGGTGGCTTGCCAGGTGTCTGGTCAGCTCGTTTCGCAGGTGTGGGAGCTACTGACCGTGAAAACAATGCCAAACTCTTGCACGAACTGGCCATGGTCTTTGAACTCAAGGACCGCTCGGCTCAATTCCATACAACCCTAGTCGTAGCCAGCCCAAACAAGGAAAGTTTGGTTGTGGAAGCAGACTGGCCTGGCTACATTAACTTTGAACCTAAGGGTGAAAATGGATTTGGTTACGATCCTCTCTTCCTTGTAGGAGAGACAGGTAAGTCCTCAGCTGAATTAACCCTTGAAGAAAAAAATAGCCAATCTCACCGCGCCTTAGCCGTTAAGAAACTTTTGGAGGTATTTCCATCATGGCAAAGCAAACCATCATTGTAATGAGCGATTCCCATGGCGATAGCTTGATTGTGGAAGAAATCCGTGATCGCTATGTAGGCAAAGTTGATGCCGTTTTTCATAACGGCGATTCTGAACTGCGTCCTGATTCTCCCCTTTGGGAAGGCATCCGCGTTGTTAAAGGGAACATGGACTTTTACGCCGGCTACCCAGAACGTTTGGTGACTGAGCTTGGTTCGACCAAGATTATCCAAACCCATGGTCACTTGTTTGACATCAATTTCAACTTTCAAAAGTTGGACTACTGGGCTCAGGAAGAAGAGGCCGATATCTGTCTTTATGGTCACTTGCATGTGACAAGCGCTTGGATGGAAGGCAAGACCCTCTTTCTAAATCCAGGTTCCATCAGTCAACCACGTGGGAGCATCAGAGAATGTCTTTATGCTCGTGTGGAGATTGATGATAGTTATTTTAAAGTGGACTTTTTGACACGAGACCATGAGGTTTATCCGGGCTTGTCCAAGGAGTTTAGCCGATGATTGCCAAGGAGTTTGAGACTTTCTTGTTGGGGCAGGAGGAAACTTTTTTGACCCCTGCTGAAAATCTAGCCGTGTTGATTGATACCCACAATGCGGATCATGCGACCCTCTTGCTCAGTCAGATGACCTATACCCGTGTTCCTGTTGTGACAGATGAAAAACAGTTTGTTGGGACGATTGGGCTCAGAGATATTATGGCTTATCAGATGGAGCATGACTTGAGCCAAGAAATTATGGCGGATACGGATATTGTTCATATGACGAGAACGGACGTAGCGGTCGTCTCGCCTGATTTTACCATTACGGAGGTCTTGCACAAGCTGGTAGATGAGTCCTTCTTGCCGGTTGTGGATGCGTCTGGTATTTTCCAAGGAATTATCACGCGCAAGTCTATTCTCAAGGCAGTCAATGCCCTCTTGCATGACTTTAGTAAGGAATATGAGATTCGATGCAAATGAGAGACAGGATTTCAGCCTTTTTAGAGGAAAAGCAGGGTCTGTCTGCCAATTCCAAGCAGTCCTATAAGTATGATCTGGAACAATTTTTAGATTTGGTAGGCGAGCGAATTTCTGAGACCAGTCTCAAGATTTACCAAGCCCAGCTAGCCAATCTAAAAAACAGCGCCCAGAAGCGAAAGATTTCAGCCTGTAACCAATTTCTCTACTTTCTCTATCAAAAAGGAGAAGTGGATAGCTTTTATCGTTTGGAATTAGCCAAACAAGCTGAAAAGAAGACGGCAAAGCCAGAACTGTTAAACCTAGACTCTTTTTGGCAAGAAAGTGACTATTCAGAGGGTCGCTTGCTAGCTCTCTTAATCCTAGAAATGGGACTCTTGCCGAGTGAGATTTTAGCCCTCAAGGTTGCGGACGTCAATCTGGACTTTCAGGTGTTGCGAATCAAGAAGGCTTCCCAACAGAGGATTGTCACCATTCCTACAACCTTGCTTTCAGAGTTGGAACCTTTGATGGGCCAGACCTATATCTTTGAAAGGGGAGGGAAATCCTATTCTCGTCAGTGGGCCTTTCGCCAGCTAGAGTCCTTTGTCAAGGAGAAAGGTTTTCCAGCACTATCAGCCCAAGCCCTACGGGAACAGTTCATTCTAAGACAAATAGAAAAGAAGGTCGATTTGTACGAAATTGCAAAAAAATTAGGATTAAAAACAGTCCTGACCTTAGAAAAATATAGATAATGGATATTAAATTAAAAGATTTTGAAGGGCCCCTGGATCTTCTTTTGCACCTGGTTTCTAAGTACCAGATGGATATCTACGATGTGCCCATTACGGAAGTCATTGAACAGTATCTAGCCTATGTTTCAACCCTGCAGGCCATGCGTCTAGAAGTGACGGGCGAGTACATGGTTATGGCCAGCCAGCTCATGCTGATCAAGAGCCGCAAACTCCTTCCAAAGGTAGCAGAAGTGACCGACTTGGAGGACGATCTAGAGCAGGATCTTCTTTCCCAAATCGAAGAATACCGCAAGTTCAAGCTCTTGGGGGAGCACTTAGAAGCCAAGCACCAAGATCGGGCCCAGTATTATTCCAAAGCGCCGACAGAGTTGATTTACGAAGATGCGGAGCTTGTGCATGACAAGACGACCATTGACCTCTTTTTGGCTTTTTCAAATATCCTAGCCAAGAAAAAAGAGGAGTTTGCACAGAATCACACGACTATCTTGCGGGATGAGTATAAGATTGAGGACATGATGGTCATCGTAAAAGAGTCCTTGACTGGACGAGATCAATTGCGCTTGCAGGATTTGTTTAAGGAAGCCCAGAATCTCCAAGAGGTCATCACCCTCTTTTTGGCAACCCTAGAGTTAATCAAAACCCAGGAGCTGATTCTTGTGCAAGAGGAAAGTTTCGGAGATATTTATCTCATGGAAAAGAAGGAAGAAAGTCAAGTGGCCCAAAGCTAGACTTGATAGAGAGGAAAGATGAGTACTTTAGCAAAAATAGAAGCGCTCTTGTTTGTAGCGGGTGAAGATGGGATTAGAGTCCGCCAGTTAGCTGAACTCCTCTCTCTGCCACCGACAGGCATCCAACAGAGTTTAGAAAAATTAGTCCAGAAGTATGAAAGGGACCCAGATTCCAGTTTGGCCCTGATTGAGACAGGGGGCGCTTATAGATTGGTGACCAAGCCTCAGTTTTCAGAGATTTTGAAGGAATACTCTAAGGCACCTATCAACCAGAGTTTATCTCGGGCTGCCCTTGAGACCTTGTCCATCATTGCCTACAAACAGCCCATCACACGGATAGAGATTGATGCCATCCGTGGTGTCAACTCGAGTGGGGCCTTGGCAAAGTTGCAGGCCTTTGACTTGATACGAGAAGACGGGAAAAAAGAAGTGTTGGGTCGCCCCAACCTCTATGTGACTACAGATTATTTCCTAGATTACATGGGGATAAACCATTTAGAAGAATTACCAGTGATTGATGAGCTTGAGATTCAAGCCCGAGAAAGCCAATTATTTGGTGAAAGGATAGAAGAAGATGAGAATCAATAAGTATATTGCCCACGCAGGTGTGGCCAGTAGGAGAAAAGCAGAAGAGTTAATCAAGCAAGGCTTGGTGACGGTCAACGGCCAGGTGGTACGTGAACTCGCAACGACCATCAAGTCAGGAGACAAGGTCGAAGTAGAAGGTCAACCAATCTACAACGAAGAAAAGGTTTATTATCTGCTTAACAAACCACGAGGTGTTATTTCCAGTGTGACAGATGACAAGGGCCGTAAGACAGTTGTGGACCTCTTGCCCAACGTGAAAGAGCGCATCTACCCTGTAGGTCGTTTGGACTGGGATACATCAGGAGTCTTGATTTTGACCAATGATGGGGATTTTACGGATGAAATGATTCACCCTCGTAATGAGATTGATAAGGTTTATGTTGCGCGTGTTAAAGGTGTGGCCAATAAGGACAATCTTCGTCCCTTGACCCGTGGACTTGAGATTGATGGCAAGAAAACCAAGCCGGCTGTCTATGAGATTCTCAAAGTGGACCCAGTTAAAAACCGCTCTGTGGTACAGTTGACTATCCATGAAGGGCGTAACCACCAGGTTAAAAAGATGTTTGAAGCTGTCGGTCTTCAAGTGGACAAGTTGTCACGGACCCGTTTTGGACATCTAGACTTGACAGGACTCCGTCCAGGAGAATCCCGTCGTCTTAACAAAAAAGAAATCAGCCAACTACATACCATGGCTGTAACCAAGAAATAATGAAACGAATTTTAATAGCGCCTGTGCGCTTTTACCAACGTTTTATCTCGCCAGCCTTTCCACCTTCTTGTCGTTTTGAGCCTACTTGCTCAAACTATATGATTGAGGCTATTGAAAAACATGGCTTCAAGGGTGTTTTGATGGGCTTAGCTCGGATTTTACGTTGCCATCCCTGGTCGAAAACAGGTAAGGACCCCGTCCCAGACCATTTTTCACTCAAACGGAATCAAGAAGAAAAATGAGGCTGGGTAAAAGTATTTTAGTGAAATGATAAAAACGCATCCTATCAGGTTTGAGTGAGTCTGATAGGATGCGTTTTATCATGTAAAGATGTGATTGAGTTTAAAGTAGCTTATTTCAAGGTTTTTTGTGCGTCTTCAATCATAAGTTTGGTTGATTCAAGTCCGCCTCCGCTTAGATACCAGAGGTCTGGTGTTAGTTGGATAATCTTGCCATTTTTAGCAGCAGGAGTTTCAGCGATAAGGGCATTTTCTAGGACGCCGTCGTTGCTTGAGTTGTCCCCACCGATGGCAAGGGTACGGTTGATGACAAAGAGGATGTCAGGATTGATTTCTTTGACACTTTCAAAGCTGACTTCTTGTCCGTGGCGAGAGTCTTCAAATTGAGTATCTGTTGGCTTGAATTTCAAGGTTTGGTACAAGAAAGAGAAACGAGATTGGGCACCAAAGGCAGCCATTTTCCCTTCGTTGAGGAGGATGGCAAGGGCTTTTTTGTCAGAACTTTCATTTTTAGTAGCGACTTCTTGTATGCTCTTGTCTAGCTTGGCCAATTCTTCCTTGGCTTTCTGTGTACCAGTTTCACCAAAGGCGCTTGCTAGGGATTCGATATTAGTCTTGGTAGAAGTCCAGTAGTCATCTTTGCCTGCTTGGAAGAGAACAGTCGGAGCGATTTCGTTGAACTTATCTACGAATTTTTGGGTACGTGGTGAAGCGATAATTAGGTCTGGTTCAAGAGCAGCAAGGGCTTCTAGGTCTGGCTCAACCATAGAACCAACATTTTTAACTTTTCCAGCTAGGTCTTTTAGATAAGTCGGAACAGTTTTTGTAGGCATTCCGACGATATTCTTTTCAAAACCTAAAGCGCGAATAGTATCCGCAGCACCGAGGTCAAAGGTCACAATCTTTTCAGGGACTTTTGAAAGTGTGACTACACCTAGTGAACTTTTAATGGTTACCTCTGTTGGAGCAGAGCTACTTGACTCCGTCTTACTAGTGCTTGAGTTTGTACTACATGCACCAAGTAGGAGCAAGAAGCTGGCCGCTAGGGCAGTGAGATAAAATTTAAGGGATGTTTTCATAATTTCTCCTTTTTAAAATGTGATAACGATTTAAGGAGTCTCTTGGTCTTATTGACTAAGAGACTGAAGGTTCTCTAACTTGAACTTATATGTTATTAGCTATAGATACAGATCTTTTTGCCATTGATATCAGCTAGCGTGATGGGAATCTCATAGAGTTGACTGAGCAGATCAGACTGCATGATTTGATTTGTCGTTCCTTTGCAAAAGACTTGACCGTCCTTGAAGGCGACAATTTCATCTGCATACTGACTGGCCATGTTGATATCGTGGAGGACGATGATAATGGTCTTGCCGAGTTCCTCCACCAGTCGTCGAAGAATCTGCATCATACTGACACTTTGTTTGATGTCGAGATTGTTGAGCGGTTCGTCCAGCAAGATAAAGTCCGTATCCTGGGCCAGTACCATAGCGATAAAGACTCGCTGGAGCTGTCCTCCAGACAGGCTATCGATGTAGCGGTCTTTTAAGTTGGTCAGTTCCAGATAGTCCAGAGTTTCTCGGATTTTTTCCCAATCTTCTGGTCTCAGTCGACCTCGGCTGTAGGGAAAACGTCCAAAGCTGACCAGTTCTTCAACCGTCAATTTGGCTTGGTAATTGATTTTCTGTTTTAGGATAGTCAGTTCTTGAGCCAGTTCTTGCGAATTCCAGCTCTCGATTTCACGGCCTTTGATACTGAGAATTCCCTGATCTTTCTTGGTCAGTCTGCTCATGATGGAGAGGAGAGTCGATTTTCCAGCACCATTTGGACCAATGAAGGCTGTCAGTTTCTGAGGACTGATTTCAAGTGAAATGTCTTGCAAAATATCCTGTTTTTGAATGGATTTGTCAATGTTTTCCAGTTTCACTGACGCGCCCTCCTGTATAGTAAGATAAAGAATAGGAGACCTCCTACACTTTCGATGATCATGCTGATGCGAATTTCCAGCGCAAAGACTCGTTCAATCAAGGCTTGCCCCAAGGTCAAGCTAATAAATCCAACCAGAATGGCTACGATAAAGAGTAACTTGTGCCGATAGTCTTTGACAATCAGGTAGGTGAGGTTGGACAGCATAAAGCCGAAGAAAGCCATAGGACCTACCAAGGCGGTGGCTGTTGAAGTCAAAAGCACGATGCCCCAGAGGAGTTCTCTCTGTTCTTTTTCCACATTGAGCCCCAATATTTGAGCCGTTTCTCTTTGCAGGTGCAAGACATCCAGAATGACTGCTTTCCGAAAGAAAAAGATGGTCAAAGCAAGGATAATCAGAGAACCAATGGCTAGGATGGAAGTGTTGAGATGCTGAAAGGAGGCAAAGAGACTGTTCTGCAGTTTATCGTATTCATTTGGATCCATCAAGACCTGAAGGAAGGTACTGATATTTCGAAAGAGACTTCCGAGTGCTAGACAGATTAGCAGGATGAAGACCAAATCTTGCTTCATCAGTGTCTTCAAGTAGCCTTGTAAGGCAAGAAAGAAGAGGGATTGAAGCAGAAACAAAACTAGGAATTCTAAAATAGGGGACTTGCCAAGTTGAAGAAACTTGCTTTCAAAAACCAGTAGTAGAGTTTGCAGTAGGACGTAGAAGGATTCGATTCCTAAAATACTTGGCGTCAGGAAACGATTTTCCGTCAGTGTTTGAAAACTAATGGTCGAAATCCCTGTCGCGATAGCTACCAAGAGATAAACGACAATCTTTTGGGAACGTAGCTTCCAGGCAAAGGCAGACAGGTGGGTGATGGGCCAAAAATAGAGGAGACAAGCTCCGATGGCCAGAATAATGAGAAGCCAGAAGAGTTTGGTATGTTTGCTTTTAGACTGCATCTTTTCGTCCCCCTCTCCATAGAAGTAGGATAAAGACGAGGCTACCAATGATTCCTAGTAGAAGACTGACAGACAACTCATAGGGTCGAATCAAGACTCGAGAGAGGATATCGCAGGCCAGAACTAGATTGGCCCCAACCAGTGCGACCATGAGTTTGGTTTGACTCAAATTATCTCCATAGTGCTTACGAACAAGATTGGGAACAATAACTCCGAGAAATGGTAAGCCACCCACGGTAATCATGGTGACACTTGTCGTTAGCGCCACCAGAAAGAGGGCCAGTTTTTCAAGTAGGGAGTATGAAATCCCCAAACTCTCGCTGGTTTCTTTCCCTAGATTCATGATGGTAAAAGTTTGGGATAATTTCCAAACGGCTATCAGGATAATGAGGCCTAAGAAAAGCCATTCATACTGATGAGTCTGAATCATGGAGAAGGAGCCCTGGGCCCAGGCAGTCATACTCTGAACCAGATTGAAACGATAGGCGATAACTTCTGTCACAGAACCGATAATCCCGCTATAGATGATCCCAATCAGAGGCAACATCCACCTTTCCTTTATAGAAAAAATAGTCATAAAGGCTAGGAAGAAGAGGGTGAATACGATGGATGAAACAAAAGCGAAGAGCATCTTTTGGGTCAGACTAGCCGACGGAAAGACAAAGAGGCTCAGCACCATTCCCAGTTTGGCAGCTTCAGTCGTTCCAACTGTGCTTGGAGCAGCAAACTGATTTTGAGTGATAGTCTGCATGAGAAGTCCTGCCATACTCATACTAGAGGCCGTCAGGAGAATACTGATGGTTCTTGGAAGACGGGACTCTTGAAAGAGAAGCCAAGTTTCATGATCCAGAGCAAAGAGTTTTCCCCATGAAAAATCACTGGTCCCAATGCTAATAGAGAGAAAGACTAGGAGTAGAAGTAAGCCAATTAAATAATGAGAAAGTTTCATACCCCATCCTTTCATGTAGATTTGGTACTGAAAGATACCTGCGGATATTACTGTAACATGATTTATTTAATCTGTCAATAAATTTTCTGACAATTTAATGAATAAAACAAGGAGAGAGCGCCAAGGCTTTCTCCTTTGTTATCCTATTCCAAAATGTTTTTGCCTTCTTTAACACGCCAACGATAATCTGATAAAATAATATCTTCGAGGGAGTAGCTAGCCTTCCAATCAAGATATTTTTTAGCTTTTGATGCGTCTGCTAGGACGCTAGCTGGGTCACCAGCACGGCGAGCAACAATTTCGTGTGGTATTTTTTGATTCAGTAATTCTTCAGCAGTTTTAAAGATTTCTTTGACGGTATAGCCTTTTTCAGTTCCTAAGTTAAAGATTTGAGAAGAACTGTCTTCTTGAAATAGGTAGTTCATTCCTTTAACATGAGCCTGTGCAAGGTCCAAGACATGAATGTAATCCCGAATACATGAACCATCACGTGTATCGTAGTCATCTCCAAATATTTTCAGGCTATCATTTTGTCCCAATGCGGTCTTGTTGATATTTGGAATGATATGAGTTGGATTTTTCACTCGCAGACCGTTTGAAGCATCCATTTCAGCCCCAGCTACATTAAAGTAACGGAAAATGACATATTTCCAATTATAGCGATTGGCCATCCAGTAAATCATTCGTTCACCCATCAGTTTTGTTTCTGCATAAGGGTTGACAGGGTCGAGCAGGGTATCTTCAGTTGCAGGCTTGTCAATACAGTTATTACCATAGAGGGAAGCAGTCGAAGAGAACATGATTTTTTGAATACCAACTTCAGATAAGACTTTGAGAACTTGGTTCATACCCGCAACATTGGCAGTGAAGTATTTACTTGGATTTTCAATACTTTCGCTCACAACAATTTCACCCGCACAATGCAGAACAGCGTCAATCTTGTTTTCTTCCAAGTAAGTTTTTAAGGCATTAGCATCATAAACATCCAGTTGTTTAAAGCTAGCACGACTATCTACAGCCGCTCGATTTCCTGTAGAGAGATTATCTAGAACATGTACCTGATAGCTAGCATTTAAAAGAGCTTTAACGGTATGGGAGCCAATGTAGCCAGCTCCACCTGTAACAAGAATTGTTTTGGTCATGATTTTTTCCTTTTTCTAGTTTTGTACTATTTTAAAGAAATAAGAAGGAGAAGTCAACTATTTTCTGCAAATTTTATGAAAAATCTGAACGATTTTGGCATCGGATTGTTTTTTTGTTTGGGAATAAAATTTCGAGTGAATCTTGGAATTTTTTTAGATTTTACTTCAAATGCAAGAGAATACAATTCATTTCTAAGATAGAGCAAAACTAAGATACTAACTTAGAAATCCACCTTCCCGCTATCCTTCTCCTATAAAAAGTGGTAAAATGGATGAAAGAAAGAAGGAACTGAAATGACAACATTATTTTCAAAAATCAAAGAAGTAACAGAACTTGCTGCGATCTCAGGTCATGAAGCACCTGTCCGTGCTTATCTTCGTGAAAAGTTGACACCGCACGTGGATGAAGTGGTGACAGATGGCTTGGGTGGTATTTTTGGTATCAAACATTCAGAAGCTGCAGATGCACCGCGCGTCTTGGTCGCTTCTCACATGGATGAAGTTGGTTTTATGGTCAGCGAAATAAAGCCAGATGGTACCTTCCGTGTCGTAGAAATCGGTGGTTGGAATCCTATGGTGGTTAGTAGCCAGCGCTTTAAACTCTTTACTCGTGACGGTCGTGAAATTCCTGTGATTTCAGGCTCTGTTCCGCCACATTTGACTCGTGGTAAGGGCGGACCAACCATGCCTGCCATTGCAGATATCGTCTTTGATGGCGGTTTTGCGGATAAGGCTGAGGCAGAAAGCTTTGGAATCCGTCCTGGTGACACCATTGTCCCAGATAGTTCCGCTATCTTAACAGCCAATGAAAAAAATATCATTTCAAAAGCTTGGGACAATCGCTATGGAGTTCTTATGGTGAGCGAGTTGGCAGAAGCTCTGTCAGGTCAAAAACTCGGAAATGAACTCTATCTTGGCTCTAACGTCCAAGAAGAAGTTGGTCTGCGTGGTGCTCATACATCTACAACTAAGTTTGACCCAGAAGTTTTCCTAGCAGTTGACTGCTCTCCCGCTGGTGATGTTTATGGTGGTCAAGGCAAGATTGGGGCTGGAACCTTGATTCGTTTCTACGACCCAGGTCACTTGCTTCTCCCAGGGATGAAGGATTTCCTTTTGACAACGGCTGAAGAAGCTGGTATCAAGTACCAATACTACTGTGGTAAAGGCGGAACAGACGCTGGCGCAGCTCATCTGAAAAATGGTGGTGTCCCATCAACAACAATCGGTGTTTGCGCTCGTTATATCCATTCTCATCAAACCCTCTACGCTATGGATGACTTCTTAGAAGCTCAAGCTTTCTTGCAAGCCTTGGTGAAAAAATTGGATCGTTCAACGGTTGATTTGATTAAAAATTATTAAACCATAAGGGAGGTGGTAGGGATGGTAGAACCAAACCTAGAAAGCCTTGTAAAAGATCTTTACAATCATGCTCGACATGATTTGAGTGAAGATTTAGTTGCTGCTCTCCTAGAGACTGCTAAAAAACTGCCTACTACAAATGAGCAATTGCTGGCAGTTCGTCTCTCAGGCCTAGTCAATCGTGAATTGCTCCTAAATCCCAAACATCCGGCACCTGAGTTGCTCAACTTGGCTCGCTTTATCAAAAGAGAAGAAGCTAAGTACAGAGGAACTGCAGCTTCTGCGATTATGTATGGGGAGCTCTTTAAAATGCTTTGATTCCATTGTGAATCAAAGCATTTTTCTATATGTTAGAAAAGCAATTCTAGATTAGGAAAAGAAAAAAGCCATCCTATTTAGGATAGCTTCTTGGTTCTTAGATTTGTTCAGCGATGACCTTTTCAGCTAGATTCATAGCGTGGTCAGATACACGAGTATAGTGGGAAATGATGTCGATAAAGTTGACCCCAGCTTGTGTTGAACACTCGCCCTTGTTGAGGCGTTTGATGTGGGTCTTTCTGAGAACACGTTCCATATTGTTGATTTCTTTATGGCGTTCAATCAGACTTTGAGCTTTTTCAATATCATTGTTTTCCACGCTGTCAAGGGCATCTTTGATAAAGCCAGTGGTCTTTTGATAGATATCAGCTAATTCCTGTAAAGCAGCTTCAGAGAACTCAACGTTTTTACGTTGAAGGTAGTCAGTCAGGTTGATTAGCGCTTCTGCGTGGTCCCCAATTCGTTCCAAATCGCGGGATGAATCAAGAATGTTGGTGAGCACTTCACTTTCTTTCTGGCTAAGAGCTTCACTTGAAAGAGTAATAAGGTAACGAGTCAATTTTTCATCAATGGTATTGATAGCTTCCTCTGTCTTGTGCCCTTTTTCAGCAACCTTTTCATTAAGGTCAATGATGTAGTTGTATGAAAGGTCAAAGGCTTTAGAAGCATAATTTCCTAAGTGAAGGAGTTCTTTTTTGGCATTTCCGAGAGCGATTGATGGAGCTTGTTTAATCAAATGCTCATCAAGATAAAGTGGCTCGTACTTGACAACTTCATCTTCACCAGGGATGAGCTTGGTTACAAAGTAGGCCAAGGCTCCGATGAATGGAAATTGGATAATAGTATTTGTGATATTAAAGGTTCCGTGGGCGAAGGCAATGGTCATTTCTGGAGCCAGATTGAGTGTAGATTCAAACCATTGAATCAAGCCAGTGAAAGGTACAAGGAAGACAATACAGATAACCGTACCAATCACGTTAAAGGCGACATGAGCACCAGCAACACGTTTGGCAGCGATATTGGCTCCAAGAGAAGCAATAATAGCTGTAATGGTCGTTCCGATATTATCACCAAACAAGACTGGTAGGGCACCTTGTAGATCAATCAAACCACTTGCGTAAAGATTCTGTAGGATACCGATAGTTGCGGAAGAAGCTTGAATGAGTAGGGTTAGTCCAGTTCCGACAAAGACACCTAGAATAGGACTCTTACTTAGTTCAACCATATAGTCTCTAAAGACTTGCAGGTCTTTTAGAGGTTCCATTGCACCGCTCATAAGATTGAGAGCGAAGAAGATACCACCTACACCAAAAATGATACGTCCGATGTTATTGATAGAGCGATTCTTGGTGAAGAAGAGACAAATCGCTCCGACGAAAAGCATTGGTAAGGCGTAATCTCCTAGCTTAAAACCGATGATAAAGGATGTAACGGTAGTTCCAATATTGGCACCCATGACAATACCGATAGCTTGACGCAAGGTCAAAAGTCCTGCGCTGACTAGCCCCACTGTAATGACTGTGACCCCAGAACTTGACTGAATTAGAGCCGTCATACCGATACCAACTAGCACACCGAAGAACGGATTGCTAGTGTACTTGTCAATGTAAAACCGAAGGCGATCTCCAGCAGCTTGTTGCAAACCGTCTCCCATGGTCTTGATACTATATAAGAATAGTCCCAGACCACCTAAAAAGTGAAATAAAATTTCCTGCCAATTAATGGACATTTCTTTTTCCTCCGAAAAATAATAACGGAATTTCTCCTATTCTATTTTAAAGGATAAAAGTAAATCTAACAAGTGTTAAGCTAAGATTTTAGAAAGAAAATTCGTTAGAATGGGCCTTAATTATATTAATTTTACCAATTTCTAACCTAGATATAGGCATTTCCTTTTATATATTGACATTTAAAAGAAATATTTTAAAATGAGGGAGGAATTATCTTGGTCCCTGTGATTGGGATAAAAATTTTATAAAGAAAGTTAAGCGCTTTCTTTTATGCAACAAAATCAATCTTTTAGGAGGAAAAAATGAAGAATCCATTTTTTGAAAAACGTTGTCGTTACAGTATTCGTAAGTTATCAGTAGGAGCCTGCTCGCTGATGATTGGGGCTGTTTTATTTGCTGGTCCAGCCTTGGCTGAAGAAACTGCAGTTCCTGAAAATAGCGGAGCTAATACAGAGCTTGTTTCAGGAGAGAGTGAGCATCCAACTAATGAAGCTGACAAGCAGCATGAAGGAGAACATGCTAGAGAAAATAAGCCAGAAAAGGCAGAAGGAGTAGCGACAGCATCTGAAACTGCTTCGCCAGTAAGCAATGAAGCTGCAACTACTGAAACCGCAGAAGCAGCTAGCGCAGCTAAACCAGAGGAAAAAGCAAGTGAGGTGGCTACAGAAACACCATCTGCAGAAGCAAAACCTAAGTCTGACAAGGAAATAGAAGCAAAGCCTGAAGCAGCTAGCCAAGGAGATGAGTCTAAGCCAGCAGCAGAAGCTAATAAGACTGAAAAAGAAGTCCAGCCAGATGTCCCTAAAAATACGGAAAAAACATTAAAACCAAAGGAAATCAAGTTTAATTCTTGGGAAGAATTGTTAAAATGGGAACCAGGTGCTCGTGAAGATGATGCTATTAACCGCGGGTCTGTCGCCCTCGCTTCACGTCGGACAGGTCATTTGGTCAATGAAAAAGCTAGCAAGGAAGCAAAAGTTCAAGCCCTATCAAACACCAATTCTAAAGCAAAAGACCATGCTTCTGTTGGTGGAGAAGAGTTCAAGGCCTATGCTTTTGACTATTGGCAATATCTAGATTCAATGGTCTTCTGGGAAGGTCTCGTACCAACTCCTGACGTTATTGATGCAGGTCACCGTAACGGGGTTCCTGTATATGGTACACTCTTCTTCAACTGGTCTAATAGTATTGCTGATCAAGAAAAATTCGCTGAAGCTTTGAAGCAAGACCCAGATGGTAGCTTCCCAATTGCCCGTAAATTGGTGGATATGGCCAAGTATTATGGCTATGATGGCTATTTCATTAACCAAGAAACAACTGGGGATTTGGTTGAACCTCTTGGAGAAAAGATGCGCCAGTTTATGCTCTATACCAAGGAATATGCTGCTAAGGTAAACCATCCAATCAAGTATTCTTGGTACGATGCCATGACTTATAACTATGGACGTTACCACCAAGATGGTTTGGGAGAATACAACTACCAATTCATGCAACCAGAAGGAGATAAGGTTCCAGCAGATAACTTCTTTGCTAATTTTAACTGGGATAAGGCTAAGAATGATTACACTATTACAACTGCCAACTGGATTGGCCGTAATCCTTATGACGTATTTGCAGGTTTGGAATTGCAACAGGGTGGTTCCTACAAGACCAAGGTCAAATGGAATGACATTTTAGATGAAAATGGGAAATTACGCCTTTCTCTTGGTTTGTTCGCCCCAGATACCATTACAAGTTTAGGAAAAACTGGTGAAGATTATCATAAGAATGAAGATATCTTCTTTACAGGTTATCAAGGTGATCCTACTGGCCAAAAACCAGGTGATAAAGATTGGTATGGGATTGCTAACCTAGTTGCGGACCGTACGCCAGCAGTAGGTAATACTTTTACTACTTCTTTTAATACAGGTCATGGTAGAAAATGGTTCGTAGATGGTAAGGTTTCTAAGGATTCTGAGTGGAATTACCGTTCAGTTTCAGGTGTTCTTCCAACATGGCGCTGGTGGCAAAAATCAACTGGCGATAAGTTGAAAGCAAGCTATGATTTTGAAGATGCTTATAATGGTGGAACTTCTCTCAAATTTGCAGGGGATCTTTCAGGTGCGACCAAGCAAGATGTGAATTTGTACTCTACTCGCTTGAAGGTGACAGATACCACCAAATTGCATGTTGCCCACAAAGGAGGCAAAGGGACCAAGGTTTATGTAGAATTTGCAACCAAGAAAGATTATACCTACGGTGATGAAGCTGCCCGTAAAGAATTGACAGTTTCAGATAACTGGACTACCGATGATTTTGATTTGAGTGCCTTGGCAGGTAAAACAATTTACGGTATTAAACTCTATTTTGAAAATGACAAAGACTTAAAAGGTTATCAATTTAACCTGGGGCAATTGACCATCAGCAATAATCAAGATGCTCCTCAGGCACCAACCACAGTAGCTGTAGCCAAACAAGTCCTTAAAAATGCCCAAGAAGCGGAAGCAGTTGTGCAATTTAAAGGCAACAAGGATGCAGATTTCTATGAAGTTTACGAAAAAGATGGAGACAGCTGGAAATTACTAACTGGCTCGTCTTCTACAACTATTTATCTACCAAAAGTTAGCCGCTCAGCAAGTGCTCAAGGTACAACTCAAGAACTGAAAGTTGTAGCAGTCGGTAAAAATGGAGTTCGTTCAGAAGCTGCAACCACAACCTTTGATTGGGGCATGACTGTAAAAGATACCAGCCTACCAAAACCACTAGCTGAAAATATCGTTCCAGGGGCAACAGTTATTGATAGTACTTTCCCTAAGACTGAAGGTGGAGAAGGTATTGAAGGTATGTTGAATGGTACCATTACCAGTCTTTCAGACAAGTGGTCTTCTGGACAGTTAAGTGGTAGTGTGGATATTCGTTTGACCCAGCCACGTACAGTTGTTAGATGGGTGATGGATCATGCTGGAGCTGGTGGAGAATCTGTAAACGATGGTTTGATGAACACCAAAGACTTTGACCTTTATTATAAAGATGCGGATGGTCAATGGAAGTTGGCTAAGGAAGTCCGTGGCAATAAAGCTCATGTTACAGATATTACCCTTGACAAACCTATCACAGCTCAAGATTGGCGCTTGAATGTTGTCACTTCCGACAATGGAACTCCATGGAAGGCTATTCGTATCTATAACTGGAAAATGTATGAAAAGCTTGATACTGAGAGTGTCAATATTCCGATGGCCAAGGCTGCAGCCCGCTCTCTAGGCAATAATAAGGTACAAGTTGGCTTTGCGGATGTACCAGCTGGAGCAACCATTACCGTTTATGATAATCCAAATTCTCAAACTCCGCTTGCAACCTTGAAGAGCGAAGTTGGAGGAGACCTAGCAAGTTCACCATTAGATTTGACAAATCAATCTGGTCTTCTTTACTATCGTACCCAGTTGCCAGGCAAGGAAATTAGTAATATCCTAGCAGTTTCCGTTCCAAAAGATGACAGAAGAATCAAGTCAGTCAGCCTAGAAACAGGACCTAAGAAAACAAGCTACGCCGAAGGGGAGAATTTAGACCTTAGAGGTGGTGTTCTTCGAGTTCAGTATGAAGGTGGAGCTGAGGACGAACTTATTCGCCTAACTCACGCGGGTGTATCAGTGTCAGGTTTTGATACGCATCATAAGGGAGAACAAAATCTTACTTTACAATATTTGGGGCAACCGGTACATGCTAATTTATCAGTGACTGTTACTAGTCAAGATGAAGCAAGTCCGAAAACTATTTTGGGAATTGAAGTAAGTCAGGAACCCAAAAAAGATTACCTAGTTGGTGATAGCTTAGACTTGTCTGAAGGACGCTTTGCAGTGGCTTATAGTAATGACACCATGGAAGAACATTCCTTTACTGATGAGGGAGTTGAAATTTCTGGTTACGATGCTCAAAAGACTGGTCGTCAAACCTTGACGCTTCGTTACCAAGGACATGAAGTCAACTTTGATGTTTTGGTATCTCCAAAAGCAGCATTGAACGATGAGTACCTTAAACAAAAATTAGCAGAAGTTGAAGCGGCTAAGAACAAGGTGGTCTATAACTTTGCTTCGCCAGAAGTAAAAGAAGCATTCTTGAAAGCAATTGAAGCGGCCGAACAAGTGTTGAAAGACCATGAAACTAGCACCCAAGATCAGGTTAATGACCGACTTAATAAATTGACAGAAGCTCATAAAGCTCTGAATGGTCAAGAGAAATTTACGGAAGAAAAGACAGAACTCGATCGCTTAACAGGTGAGGCTCAAGAGCTCTTAGCTGCCAAACCAAACCATCCTTCAGGTTCTGCCCTAGCCCCACTTCTTGAAAAGAACAAGGTCTTGGTTGAAAAAGTAGATTTGAGTCCAGAAGAGCTTGCGACAGCGAAACAGAGTCTAAAAGATCTGGTTGCCCTATTGAAAGAAGACAAACCAGCAGTCTTTTCTGATAGTAAAACAGGTGTTGAAGTACACTTCTCAAATAAAGAGAAGACTGTCATCAAGGGCTTGAAAGTAGAACGTGTTCAAGCAAGTGATGAAGAGAAGAAATACTTTGCTGGAGAAGATGCTCATGTCTTTGAAATAGAAGGTCTAGATGAAAAAGGTCAAGACGTTGATCTCTCTTACGCTTCTATTGTGAAAATTCCAATTGAAAAAGATAAGAAAGTGAAGAAAGTCTTCTTCTTACCTGAAGGAAAAGCAGCAGTAGAATTGGCTTTTGAACAAACGGATAGTCATGTCATCTTTACAGCACCACACTTTACTCATTATGCCTTTGTTTATGAATCTGCTGAAAAACCACAACCTGCTAAACCAGTAGAAAAAGTTATTTCAAGCAAGGAACCAGCTGAAGGTGTCAAGAATTTGGTTGTGGATACTCCGAAATTAGAAGTCGAAGAGACAAGTATCGCCTTCGAACACCAAGAACGTCCAAATCCAAATCTTACAGTCGGTCAACGTCAACTTGTCCAAGCAGGGGTTGAGGGACAAATTCGCCGCTTGATTGAAGTAGATAGCCAAGGCAATCGTACGCTTCGCGCTACAGAAGTTTTGAAAGAAGCAAGCCCTGAAATCGTAGAAGTAGGTACTGGTCTCATTCCTGCCAATCCAGCACCACAAAACACAGATCTTCCAAAACCTACTAATCAACCGGCTTCTGATCAACAAAAGGCTCCTAAATTGGAAGTTCAAGAGGAAAAGGTTGCCTTTGATCGTCAAGAGCATGAAAATGCTGATATGCTAGTTGGGGAACAACGAGTCATCATACAGGGACGAGATGGTCTATTAAGACATGTCTTTGAAGTTGATGAGAACGGTCAGCGTCGCCTTCGTTCAACAGAAGTCATTCAAGAAGCGATTCCAGAAATTGTTGAAATTGGAACAAAAGTAAAAACTGAACCAGCAGTAGCGCCTACACAAGAAAAACCAGTCCAAAATACAGCAGTTAAATCAGAAGAAGCAGGAACCCAATTGCCAAATACAGGAACTGCTGATGCCAATGAAGCCCTAATAGCAGGATTGGCCAGCCTTGGTCTTGCTAGTTTAGCCTTGACCTTGAAACAGAAAAAAGAAGATGAAGATTAAATATCGAAAAATCTTGTGAAATCTTTCCTTATATTTCCAAAGTGTGATATAATAGTTTCGAATAAAATAAATAAAGGGGTTTTTGTAACATGGCAAAACTTACTGTTAAAGACGTTGACTTGAAAGGTAAAAAAGTCCTCGTTCGTGTTGACTTCAACGTACCATTGAAAGATGGCGTAATCACTAACGACAACCGTATCACAGCAGCTCTTCCAACTATTAAGTACATCATCGAACAAGGTGGACGTGCTATCCTCTTCTCTCACCTTGGACGTGTGAAAGAAGAAGCTGATAAAGCTGGTAAATCACTTGCTCCTGTAGCAGCAGACTTGGCAGCAAAACTTGGCCAAGACGTTGTTTTCCCAGGTGTAACTCGTGGTGCTGAATTGGAAGCAGCTATCAACGCTCTTGAAGATGGACAAGTTCTCTTGGTTGAAAACACTCGTTACGAAGATGTTGACGGCAAGAAAGAATCTAAAAACGATCCTGAACTTGGTAAATACTGGGCATCACTTGGAGATGGTATCTTCGTAAACGATGCATTCGGTACAGCTCACCGTGCACACGCATCTAACGTTGGTATCTCAGCAAACGTTGAAAAAGCAGTTGCTGGTTTCCTTCTTGAAAACGAAATTGCCTACATCCAAGAAGCAGTTGAAACTCCAGAACGTCCATTCGTAGCTATCCTTGGTGGTTCAAAAGTTTCAGACAAGATCGGTGTTATCGAAAACTTGCTTGAAAAAGCTGATAAAGTTCTTATCGGTGGTGGTATGACTTACACATTCTACAAAGCACAAGGTATCGAAATCGGTAACTCACTTGTAGAAGAAGACAAATTGGATGTTGCGAAAGCTCTTCTTGAAAAAGCAAACGGTAAATTGGTCTTGCCAGTTGACTCAAAAGAAGCAAACGCGTTTGCTGGCTACACTGAAGTGCGTGACACTGAAGGTGAAGCAGTTTCTGAAGGCTTCCTTGGTCTTGATATCGGTCCAAAATCTATCGCTAAATTTGACGAAGCTTTGACTGGTGCCAAAACAGTTGTATGGAACGGACCTATGGGTGTATTTGAAAACCCAGACTTCCAAGCTGGTACAATCGGTGTGATGGACGCTATCGTGAAACAACCAGGCGTTAAATCAATCATCGGTGGTGGTGACTCAGCTGCCGCAGCGATCAACCTTGGTCGCGCAGACAAATTCTCATGGATTAGTACGGGCGGAGGTGCTTCAATGGAACTTCTCGAAGGTAAAGTATTGCCAGGTTTGGCTGCACTTACAGAAAAATAATTTCAGCCCGTTAGTCTCTACAAAATCCTGATTTTGTAGAAAAAGGAACAAAACTGAAACGTTAACAAAAAGGTGACATAGCCACCTTTTTGTGTTAGTGTAGGTATTTGTGACGCGGTGGTGGAGCATCAATGGAACTTCTTGAAGGTAAAGTTCTTCCAGGACTTGCAGCCTTGACAGAAAAATAAGATTTCATAAATGAATCAAAGAAGAGAGGGATGACAGTTCCTCTTTTCTTTTACTTGAAATAAAAACGCTTCCTCTTAACTATTCATCATAAAATCAGCCAATTTATGATAAAATGGAAATAGAAAGTTGAGATTATGAGTTATTTTAAAAAATATAAATTCGATAAATCCCAGTTCAAACTTGGTATGCGAACCTTTAAAACAGGTATTGCTGTTTTTCTAGTTCTCTTAATTTTTGGCTTTTTTGGCTGGAAAGGTCTTCAAATAGGTGCTTTGACAGCCGTTTTTAGTCTGAGGGAGAGTTTTGATAAGAGTGTTCATTTTGGAACTTCGCGTATTCTAGGAAATAGTATCGGTGGCCTTTATGCCCTCCTCTTCTTCCTATTAAACACCTTATTCCACGAAGCCTTTTGGGTGACTTTGGTAGTTGTTCCGATTTGTACCATGTTAACCATTATGACAAATGTAGCCATGAATAACAAAGCAGGTATTATTGGCGGTGTAGCGGCTATGTTAATCATTACCCTATCAATACCGAGTGGGGAGACAATTTTGTACGTGTTTGCGCGTGTATCAGAAACTTTCATGGGAGTTTTTGTCGCAATTCTCGTAAATTACGATATTGATCGTATTCGGCTCTTTTTAGAGAAAAAAGAAAAATAATGTTACATTTTATAACATTATCAATTGACGTTTGTCTTTTTTTAGACTATAATAGACAGAAAGAAGGAAATTGTAAATGAAGGAAAAAGAATTTCGCCGAAATATGGCTGTTTTTCCTATCGGCAGTGTTATGAAGTTGACCGATCTATCGGCGCGTCAGATTCGTTATTATGAAGATCAAGAGTTGATTAAACCTGATCGAAACGAAGGAAACCGTCGCATGTATTCCTTGAATGACATGGATCGTCTGCTTGAAATCAAAGATTATATCTCTGAAGGTTATAATATCGCTGCCATTAAGAAAAAATATGCTGAACGTGAAGCGAAATCCAAGAAAGCGGTGAGTCAGACTGAGGTGCGCCGTGCACTTCACAATGAACTCCTCCAACAGGGTCGCTTTGCTTCAGTACGGTCACCTTTTGGTCGCGGTTAGGCAACCGCAAGTAGTCATACATTAAGGAGAAAACTCATGCCAATCACAGCTGCAGATATTCGTCGTGAAGTCAAGGAAAAAAATGTTACCTTTATTCGTCTTATGTTCTCAGATATTTTGGGGACGATGAAAAACGTCGAAATTCCTGCTACAGATGAACAGTTAGATAAAGTCTTGTCAAACAAGGCTATGTTTGATGGATCTTCTATCGAAGGTTTTGTACGTATCAATGAATCGGATATGTACTTGTACCCTGATTTGGATACATGGACAGTCTTCCCGTGGGGAGATGAAAATGGAAGTGTTGCAGGTTTGATCTGTGATGTCTATACAACAGAAGGTGAACCATTTGCAGGTGACCCTCGTGGTAATCTCAAACGTGCTCTTCGTCACATGGAAGAAGTAGGGTTTAAATCTTTCAATCTTGGACCAGAGCCAGAATTCTTCCTATTTAAACTGGATGAAAATGGGGACCCAACACTTGAAGTAAATGACAAGGGTGGCTACTTTGATTTGGCACCTACTGACCTTGCGGACAATACACGTCGTGAAATCGTGAATGTCTTGACCAAAATGGGATTTGAAGTAGAAGCGAGTCACCACGAGGTTGCGGTTGGACAGCATGAGATTGACTTTAAGTACGATGAAGTTCTCCGTGCTTGTGATAAGATTCAAATCTTTAAACTTGTTGTTAAAACCATTGCTCGCAAACATGGTCTTTACGCAACCTTTATGGCCAAGCCAAAATTTGGTATTGCTGGCTCAGGTATGCACTGTAATATGTCCTTGTTTGATGCAGAAGGAAACAATGCCTTCTTTGATCCAAATGATCCAAAAGGAATGCAGTTGTCAGAAACAGCCTACCATTTCCTTGGTGGTTTGATCAAGCATGCCTACAACTATACTGCCATCATGAACCCAACGGTTAACTCATACAAACGTTTGGTTCCAGGTTATGAAGCGCCTGTTTACATTGCTTGGGCTGGTCGTAACCGTTCGCCACTTGTGCGCGTGCCTGCTTCACGTGGTATGGGAACTCGTCTTGAGTTGCGTTCAGTGGATCCAATGGCAAACCCATACATCGCTATGGCGGTTCTGTTGGAAGTTGGTTTGCATGGTATTGAGAATAAAATCGAAGCACCAGCTCCTATCGAAGAAAATATCTACATCATGACAGCAGAAGAGCGTAAGGAAGCTGGTATTACAGACCTTCCATCAACCCTTCACAACGCTTTGAAAGCTTTGACAGAAGATGAAGTTGTCATAGCGGCTCTCGGAGAACATATCTATACTAGTTTCCTTGAAGCCAAACGAATCGAATGGGCAAGTTATGCAACCTTCGTTTCACAATGGGAAATTGATAATTATTTAGACCTTTACTAATACTAATATAGAAGGAAGATTGTCCGTGAGGATAATCTTTTTTTCTTGTATTTTATATCGAGGTGTGATATATTTTATATAACGAAGTGCGATATATCGAACTGGATAGGAGGTAGCTATAAATGGAATTAACGGATAAGATTCGTCGAGTTTATCTTCCCATGACGGAAACGGGCTTTTATATCTTGTTCTGTCTGCAAAAGGAAGGTCATGGGTACAGTATTACGCAAAAGGTCAAGGAGATGACAGATTTGCAAGTTTCGATTAGTCCTGGAACTATGTATGGAACCTTGTCAAAAATGGAAAAGGATGGTTTGATTTCCTTTGTCCGAGAAGAGGAGAAGCGTAAAATCTATCAGATTACAGACTTGGGAAGAAAAGTCTTAGATATTGAATTGAAACGTATTGAACGGCTCTATAGAAACAGTCTGGAGGAAAGATGATGGAAAAGAAGGTTGTTTATAGAATTGCTACCATTGCGGATTATGATAGAGAGGCTTTATATCTTAGAAAAATGCATGCTGAGGGCTGGAAACTCAAGGAAGTGACCTACTCTAACTTAGTAGTTGCGGTTAAGTATACTTTTGAAAAGTGCCAACCGGAGCAGGTGTCTTATCAGTTGGACTTTTATCCTATGAAAAAATCAGAGAGAGCCTCCTATTTACAATTATTTAAAGACTGTGGATGGGAGCATATTACAGACTTTAATGGTTTTTCCTACTTTAGAAAGCTTCATTCTGGAATTGAGTTGGATGCCGAGTTTGAAATTTATAATGACGCGGCCGGGAAGCTAGCTATGGTCAAACGGATTTTAACGAGGCGGATGCTTCCTATTTTGCTTCTCTTTTTAGCTCTACTACCGGTTTTCTCAAAGTTTGTCACTGGAGGTAGTTCTTTCAGTTGGGAAATGTTTTTGATTGTTATAATAGATGGTGTTTTATTGATAGTTCATTCGATTCAGATGTCTTATATTTTTTGGAGATTGTTTCAAAAGTGGAAAGAATTATCTGATAAATAAAACCATGCATGTTTTCTAATTTGGAGGTGCGATGATGAAAAGCAAACTACAATTTCGGATTTTTACGATTCTTGATGAGGATAAGAAAGAAGAATATTTACATGAGATGCACTTGAAAGGTTGGAGGTATAGAACGAGTCGTTTTGGTTTTTTCTATTTTGACCAATGTCAACCAGACGATGTCATCTACCGTATCTATGATTCTAGATTTCTTAAAAAATATAAGCATGAACTGCAAGATTTTAGAAATAGAGGTTGGGAATTGATAGAAAGAGGTTTTTATTCAATTTTTCGTAAACCGGCTTCTAATATACTTCCAGAGGA
Organism: Streptococcus mitis; assembly: GCF_946188615.1. GTDB lineage: Bacteria > Bacillota > Bacilli > Lactobacillales > Streptococcaceae > Streptococcus > Streptococcus mitis_BZ. The sequence goes on along the minus strand of NZ_CAMHVK010000007.1, from coordinate 44,631 downwards.
TCAAGTCTATATGAGTAAGGGGCTCAGATGGGAAGTTATGCGATATAGATTTCGTTCATGTGCAGCTACTTTCTTAGGTGGTCTTGTTGTTTGTATGAGTTTGTTTCGAGAAGAACTGTCGCAATCTTTCTTTGTCATTTTTGCTCTATATGCCTTTATGATTTCTTATTTAATTCATGGCTATTTAAGGCTTAAAAGGGCATACCGAGTAGATAAACAGTAAGGTTCTAGGTCTTTAGACTGATTTTTAGCACTCTTGGCAAAAGAGTGCTAATTTTTTGAGTTTTTGTCTTGACATTCTCTTTTAAGGGTGTATAATAGAATCATAAGTTAGCACTTGAGTGTATCGAGTGCTAATCGATCAGACAGAGAGGAGTGATGAGGTGGTTACAGAGCGTCAGCAGGATATTTTAAATCTGATTATTGACATCTTTACCAAAACGCACGAACCTGTCGGATCCAAAGCCTTGCAAGAGTCTATTAACTCTAGCAGTGCAACCATTCGTAATGACATGGCGGCTCTAGAAAAGCAAGGGTTGCTTGAGAAGGCCCATACTTCAAGTGGTCGGATGCCAAGTGTTGCTGGTTTTCAGTACTATGTGAAACACTCACTGGATTTTGACCGACTAGCTGAAAATGAGGTATATGAGATTGTCAAAGCCTTTGATCAGGAATTCTTCAAATTGGAGGATATTCTGCAAGAGGCTGCTAACCTGCTGACAGACTTGAGTGGCTGTACGGTAGTAGCACTGGATGTTGAGCCGAGCAGGCAACGTTTGACAGCCTTTGATATCGTTGTTTTGGGGCAACATACAGCCTTGGCGGTATTCACCCTAGACGAGTCTCGAACGGTTACCAGTCAGTTTCTGATTCCAAGGAACTTTTTGCAGGAGGATTTGCTGAAGCTGAAGAGCATCATTCAGGAACGTTTCCTCGGCCACACTGTTCTAGATATTCACTACAAGATTCGGACGGAGATTCCGCAGATTATCCAGCGTTACTTTACAACGACGGATAATGTGATTGATCTCTTTGAACATATCTTTAAGGAAATGTTCAACGAAAACATTGTGGTGGCGGGCAAAGTCAATCTCTTGAATTTTGCCAATCTGGCAGCTTATCAGTTCTTTGACCAACCGCAAAAGGTGGCTCTGGAGATTCGTGAGGGTCTGCGTGAAGATCAGATGCAAAACGTTCGTGTTGCAGACAGTCAAGAGTCCTGTCTAGCCGACCTAGCGGTGATTAGTAGCAAGTTCCTCATTCCTTATCGGGGAGTTGGAATTCTAGCCATTATCGGTCCAGTTAATCTGGATTATCAGCAATTAATCAACCAAGTCAATGTAGTCAATCGTGTTTTGACCATGAAGTTGACAGATTTTTACCGCTACCTCAGCAGTAATCATTACGAAGTACATTAAGATTGAAATCATTAAAGGAGGCGAAAATGGCCCAAGATATAAAAAATGAAGAAGTAGAAGAAGTTCAAGAAGAGGAAGTTGTGGAAACGGTAGAAGAAACAACTCCTGAGAAGTCTGAATTGGACTTGGCAAATGAACGTGCAGATGAGTTCGAAAATAAATATCTTCGCGCTCATGCAGAAATGCAAAATATCCAACGCCGTGCCAATGAAGAGCGTCAAAATTTGCAACGTTATCGTAGCCAGGACTTGGCAAAAGCGATTCTCCCTTCTTTGGACAACCTTGAGCGTGCACTCGCAGTTGAAGGTTTGACAGATGATGTGAAGAAGGGCTTGGAAATGGTGCAAGAAAGCTTGATTCACGCTTTGAAAGAAGAAGGAATCGAAGAAATCGCAGCTGACGGTGAATTTGACCATAACTATCATATGGCCATCCAAACTCTTCCAGCAGACGATGAACACCCAGCAGATACCATCGCTCAAGTTTTCCAAAAAGGCTACAAACTCCATGACCGCATCCTACGCCCAGCCATGGTAGTTGTTTACAACTAGGAGAGAGCGCTTAAAAACCTTGTCCGAAACGACAATAAACTATGAAGAAAGATAAGAGGCAAGCCGGAGGCTTGCAAGGAAGATATTTCCCACCGTGGTGAAAGTTTCAGTAGCAAAAGCTACTGAAACAGGGGATTTTTGAGACAATAGGCTCAAAAATAAGTGATGAAATCCCGTAGGGAGTTGCTCACGTCCCCACCACTTAAGGGAAATATAAAAAAATAGAAAATTAACTAACAAGGAGAAAAACACATGTCTAAAATTATCGGTATTGACTTAGGTACAACAAACTCAGCAGTTGCAGTTCTTGAAGGAACTGAAAGCAAAATCATCGCAAACCCAGAAGGAAACCGTACAACTCCATCTGTAGTCTCATTCAAAAACGGTGAAATCATCGTTGGTGATGCTGCAAAACGTCAAGCAGTTACAAATCCAGATACAGTTATCTCTATCAAATCTAAAATGGGAACTTCTGAAAAAGTTTCTGCTAACGGAAAAGAATACACTCCACAAGAAATCTCAGCTATGATTCTTCAATACTTGAAAGGTTATGCTGAAGACTACCTTGGTGAAAAAGTAACCAAAGCAGTTATCACAGTTCCTGCTTACTTCAACGACGCTCAACGTCAAGCCACAAAAGACGCTGGTAAAATCGCTGGTCTTGAAGTAGAACGTATCGTCAACGAACCAACTGCAGCAGCTCTTGCTTATGGTTTGGACAAGACTGACAAAGAAGAAAAAATCTTGGTATTTGACCTTGGTGGTGGTACATTCGACGTATCTATCCTTGAATTGGGTGACGGTGTCTTCGATGTATTGTCAACTGCAGGGGACAACAAACTCGGTGGTGACGACTTTGACCAAAAAATCATCGATCACTTGGTAGCAGAATTCAAGAAAGAAAACGGTATTGACTTGTCTGCTGACAAGATGGCGATGCAACGTTTGAAAGATGCAGCTGAAAAAGCTAAGAAAGACCTTTCTGGTGTAACTTCAACACAAATCAGCTTGCCATTCATCACTGCAGGTGAGGCTGGACCTCTTCACTTGGAAATGACCTTGACTCGTGCGAAATTTGACGATTTGACTCGTGACCTTGTAGAACGTACAAAAGTTCCAGTTCGTCAAGCTCTTTCAGATGCAGGTTTGAGCTTGTCAGAAATCGACGAAGTGATCCTTGTTGGTGGTTCAACTCGTATTCCGGCAGTTGTGGAAGCTGTTAAGGCTGAAACTGGTAAAGAACCAAACAAATCAGTGAACCCTGATGAAGTAGTTGCCATGGGTGCTGCTATCCAAGGTGGTGTTATTACTGGTGATGTCAAAGACGTTGTCCTTCTTGACGTAACACCATTGTCACTTGGTATCGAAACAATGGGTGGCGTCTTCACTAAGCTGATCGACCGCAACACAACGATTCCAACTTCTAAATCACAAGTCTTCTCTACAGCAGCGGACAACCAACCAGCCGTTGATATCCATGTTCTTCAAGGTGAACGCCCAATGGCAGCAGATAACAAGACTCTTGGACGCTTCCAATTGACAGATATCCCAGCTGCACCTCGTGGTATTCCACAAATCGAAGTAACATTTGATATCGACAAGAACGGTATCGTATCTGTTAAGGCCAAAGACCTTGGAACTCAAAAAGAACAAACAATTGTGATCCAATCTAACTCAGGTTTGACAGATGAAGAAATCGACCGCATGATGAAAGATGCAGAAGCTAACGCTGAAGCAGATAAGAAACGTAAGGAAGAAGTTGACCTTCGTAACGAAGTAGACCAAGCAATCTTTGCGACTGAAAAGACAATCAAGGAAACTGAAGGCAAAGGCTTCGACGCAGAACGTGACGCTGCCCAAGCTGCCCTTGATGACCTTAAGAAAGCGCAAGAAGACAATAACTTGGACGACATGAAAGCAAAACTTGAAGCATTGAACGAAAAAGCTCAAGGCCTTGCTGTTAAACTCTACGAACAAGCTGCAGCAGCGCAACAAGCTCAAGCAGGAGCAGAAGGGGCGCAAGCAACAGGAAACGCAGGCGATGACGTCGTAGACGGAGAGTTTACGGAGAAGTAAGATGAGTGTATTGGATGAAGAGTATCTAAAAAATACACGAAAAGTTTATAATGATTTTTGTAATAAAGCTGATAGTTATGAATCTGCAAAAGATTTTATAGATAATATTCCAGTAGTGTATTTGGCTAGGTATAAAGCAATTATTTTAGCTGAGCATGAAAGTTGTGTTAAAAATGATGAGGCGGTAAGGAATTTTGTTACTTCAGTATTGTTGTCAGCGCTAGTATCAGCACTAGTATCAGCAACCATACAAAAACCAGAATTTATAATATCGTTTATAATTGGCATGGTTTGGGTTGTCTGTGTTTTCCTTCTAATCTATTGGAATTTTATAGCCAATACTAAGAAGAGACAAAAATATATAAATGTTTGTGTGCTTATTGGATATTTAAAATCAAAATAAATTTGATTTAAGTTACTTCACTCATCCACAGAGGTTGCAATCCAGCCTCTGTTTTTCGATAAAATAGAGGATGTTGCGTATGAAAAAAGTACTTTGTATCATTTATCCTAATTTTTCTCTTTATGAGATAACCACTTTAACGAGTACTTTAGCTCTGTCTTTTGATATCACGATTGATTATGTCGCTTCTGAGAATTCGATGGTAGTCTCTGAGGATGGTTTGCCCTGTCAACCGACGAAAACATTGGATCAGCTCTGTATAGAAGATTATTCTTGTGTAATTTTGCCAGGAATGGTCAATATAGGTCCTGCTCTACAAGATGAGAAATTGATTTCGTTTTTGAGAAGTCTTAATGAGCAAGATATCCTAATTGCAGCCATTTCTTCAGCGCCCATTTTACTAGCGAAAGCTGGCTTGTTGAACGACACGAAATTTACAGGTGGAATTTGGCAAAACTTCTTTGATTATTTTGAATTTCTTCCACGTAAGAATTTTCAACCGAAAGTTCTTGTCCAAGATAAACAAATCATTACGGCTATCGGTTTTGCACATCAAGAGTTTGCAAGAAAAGTGATTTTCGGTTTAGGGTTGGCAGAGAATACGGACAACTATTTTAAAGAACAGAACGAGTATGCTGAAGAGGATTTGATATTTACTCTATCAGATGAAGAGTTTAATCAAGTGAAGCAGAGTATAGAAAACAGCCTCTAAAGATTTACATGAAAATTATAGAAAGGAACAAAGGTGTTCAGGGAATTGAACACGGGTTCCCAAATTTATTACTCAATATAAAAGAAAGGAATTGAACCCGACCTAAATTCTCGGAAAAAAGATAAATCTGCCTAGGAGCATCGCTCCAGCGTCAGATTTCCTATTTTTCAGTCGAATTTTACGGTCTTGGTATCTTGTATGAACAATACTGAATTTTATGATCGTCTGGGGGTGTCAAAAAACGCTTCGGCAGACGAAATCAAAAAGGCTTATCGTAAGCTTTCGAAAAAATATCACCCAGATATCAATAAGGAGCCTGGTGCTGAGGAAAAATACAAGGAAGTTCAGGAAGCCTATGAGACTTTGAGTGACGACCAAAAACGGGCAGCCTATGACCAATATGGTGCGGCTGGTGCCAATGGTGGCTTTGGTGGTGCAGGTGGTTTCGGCGGCTTTGACGGGGCAGGAGGCTTCGGTGGTTTTGAAGATATCTTCTCAAGTTTCTTCGGCGGAGGCGGTGCTTCGCGCAATCCAAATGCTCCTCGTCAGGGGGATGACCTCCAGTATCGTGTGAACTTGACCTTTGAAGAAGCTATTTTTGGAGCTGAAAAAGAGGTTAAATACAATCGTGAAGCAAGCTGTAGTACATGTAATGGCTCAGGTGCTAAGCCAGGAACAAGTCCAGTCACTTGTGGACGCTGTCATGGCGCTGGTGTCATTAACGTCGATACACAGACTCCACTTGGTATGATGCGTCGCCAAGTAACCTGTGATGTCTGTCACGGTCGCGGAAAAGAAATCAAAGATCCATGTACAACATGTCACGGAACAGGGCATGAAAAACAAGCGCATAGCGTACATGTCAAAATTCCTGCTGGTGTGGAAACTGGTCAACAAATTCGCCTAGCGGGTCAAGGTGAAGCTGGATTTAACGGTGGACCTTATGGTGACTTGTATGTAGTGGTTTCTGTGGAAGCCAGCGATAAGTTTGAACGTGAAGGAACGACTATCTTCTACAATCTCAACCTCAACTTTGTCCAAGCAGCTCTTGGTGACACAGTTGATATCCCAACTGTTCACGGTGATGTTGAATTGGTTATCCCAGAGGGAACTCAGACTGGTAAGAAATTCCGTCTACGTGGTAAGGGAGCTCCGAGTCTTCGTGGTGGTGCGGTTGGTGACCAATACGTTACCGTTAATGTCGTAACACCGACAGGCTTGAACGACCGTCAAAAAGCAGCTTTGAAAGAATTCGCAGCTGCTGGTGACTTGAAAGTAAATCCAAAGAAAAAAGGCTTCTTTGACCATATTAAAGATGCCTTTGAAGGAGAATAAAAGTAAAAAGAGCCGTTGGGCTCTTTTTGTTTATAGATTTTTTAAGACTTTCCTTAAGTAATGACGGACGGTAGCGACCTTCTTCGAAGTTCCATACCTAAACTTTGAGCCTAGATATCAAAGTTTCCGGACACCTGAAATCAAGCTGTTTCAGGTGTTTTCATTACGGCGGAAAGTCTTCGATTTAGTTATGAAACGGTGAATGAGTTGCCTAAATTATGATGTATTGTTGATGTAATATAGCTTGTTTATGTTTTAAAAAGAGCCACTCGGCTCTTTTTACTTATCTTCAATTTCCTGTGTTTCTTTGATAACAGCTAGTCTAGTCTGGATATCCTTTTCCAAGACCTTAAACTTGTAAGTTAGGTCTTCTTGATATTCCTTGATGAGTTCTTTTTGCTGGTCGATGATTTGCAGGCTATTTTGGATAATATCCACATCATCCTTGATAGCTTGAACACGGTCAGTGGTATTCAAGACTTCATCTGTGATGGTTTGGCGATTTTTTGTGACCAGATAACTTCCGGCTGCAGCTCCTGCAAATAGCAGTAGGTTGGATAATTTCATGGCAACTCCTTAGGCGTTTTTGATAGTTTCAGCGACTTGAGCGAGTTTGTCAAAGTCTGGTTCGTGGGCGATAAAATCAATTTTGAGGTCATCGTCCGCACTGTAGCGAGGCACGAGGTGAACGTGAGTATGAAAGACTGTTTGACCAGCGATTTCTTCACAGTTGGCAATGATATTCATACCAGCAGCCTTGGTAGCTTTCATGACTTTTTGAGCTACTTTTGGTACTTGGGCAAAGAGTTGGCTGGCGCTAGTAGCATCCATTTCTAAAAGATTGCGATAGTGTTCCTTTGGCACGACCAAGGTGTGTCCTGGTGTCACTTGAGAGATATCAAGAAAGGCAAGAACCTGCTCATCTTCATATACTTTTGAAGCAGGAATTTCCCCTGCGATGATTTTACAAAAAATGCAATCTGACATAAAATCTACCTCTACTGTATTGAATTTTGATATAATATAGCTACATTATACCAGATTTGGAGAAAATATGTTAGAAATTAAAAATCTGACAGGTGGCTATGTTCATGTTCCTGTTTTGAAAGATGTGTCCTTTACTGTTGAAAGTGGACAGTTGGTCGGTCTGATTGGTCTCAATGGTGCTGGGAAATCGACGACTATTAATGAAATTATCGGTCTGTTGACACCTTATAGCGGTTCTATCAATATCAATGGCTTGACCCTGCAAGAAGATGCAACGAGCTACCGCAAGCAAATTGGCTACATTCCCGAGACACCTAGTCTGTATGAGGAACTGACCCTCAGAGAGCATATCGAAACGGTTGCTATGGCTTATAGTATTGAGCAAAAGGTAGCTTTTGAGCGAGTAGAACCTTTGTTAAAAATGTTCCGTCTGGACCAGAAATTAGATTGGTTCCCTGTTCATTTTTCAAAAGGGATGAAGCAGAAAGTCATGATTATTTGTGCTTTTGTGGTGGATCCGAGTCTTTTCATCGTAGATGAGCCCTTCCTTGGTCTCGATCCGCTGGCGATTTCTGACTTGATTCAGCTTTTGGAAGTGGAAAAGCAAAAGGGTAAGTCTATTCTCATGAGTACCCACGTGCTGGATTCGGCGGAAAAGATGTGTGATGCCTTTGTCATTCTCCACAAGGGAGAGGTGCGTGCCAAGGGGAATCTCCTGCAACTGCGCGAAGCCTTTGACATGCCTGAGGCTAGTTTGAATGATATTTACTTGGCTCTGACCAAAGAGGAGGACCTATGAAAGACTTGTTTTTAAAGAGAAAGCAGGCTTTTCGTAAGGAGTGTCTTGGTTATCTGCGCTATGTTCTCAATGACCACTTTGTCTTGTTCCTGCTTGTCCTGCTAGGCTTTCTAGCTTACCAGTACAGTCAACTCTTGCAACATTTTCCTGAAAATCATTGGCCTATCCTTTTGTTTGTAGGAATTACCTCTGTTTTACTTTTGCTTTGGGGTGGGATTGCCACCTATATGGAGGCACCAGACAAGCTCTTTCTCTTGGTCGGAGAAGAGGAAATCAAGCTCCATCTAAAGCGTCAAACTGGTATTTCCCTAGTCTTTTGGCTCTTTGTACAGACCCTTTTCTTGCTTTTATTTGCGCCTTTATTTTTAGCCATGGGTTATGGATTGCCAATTTTTCTAGTCTATGTGCTTTTATTGGGTGTAGGGAAATATTTCCTCTTTCGTCAAAAGGCCAGCAAATTTTTCACTGAAACTGGTCTCAACTGGGACTATGTCATTTCCCAAGAAAGCAAGCGTAAGCAAGTCTTGCTTCGTTTCTTTGCCCTCTTTACCCAGGTCAAGGGAATTTCAAACAGCGTCAAACGTCGTGCCTATCTGGACTTTATCCTAAAGACTGTTCAAAAAGTACCTGGAAAGATTTGGCAAAATCTCTATCTGCGTTCTTATTTGCGAAATGGAGACCTCTTTGCCCTTAGTCTCCGTCTTCTTTTGCTTTCCTTGCTGGCGCAGGTTTTTATCGAGCAAGCTTGGATTGCGACAGCAGTGGTAGTTCTCTTTAACTACCTCTTGCTCTTCCAGTTGCTGGCCCTCTATCATGCCTTTGACTATCAGTATTTGACCCAACTCTTTCCGCTGGACAAGGGGCAAAAGGAAAAAGGCTTGCAGGCGGTAGTCCGAGGATTGACCAGTTTGGTCTTAGTGGTGGAATTAGTCGTCGGTCTTGTGACCTTCCAAGAAAAACTAGCCCTTCTAGCCTTGCTGGGTGCAGGTTTGGTTTTACTAGTCTTGTATCTACCTTATCAGGTGAAACGTCAGATGCAGGACTAACATTGCTTATATGAAACAAAAAAGAAGTTGAGTTCAATCTGTCTCAGCTTCTTTTATTTTTTACAAGAGAATGGTTGGGCCGTAGAGACTCAACTTGGTCTTGACTTGGTCAAAGTGGAAACGGTCATAGGCCCGCCAAGCGGCGCGAGTTGGAGCATCGGGATTGAGAGCGCTGAGTCCCATGAGAAGACTGGAAGTCTGGTAAAATTTTTCCAGTTCAATCAAGACTCGATTGTCCACTGTCTCAGCCTTGGCTAGAAAACCAAGAATAGAGTTTAGTTGCTCTTGAAAGCGGATGTCGTCAGCGGTTGCTTGTTTGCATGCTTGGTAGGCTTTGTTTAAGTCAGTAATCAAAGTCTGAGCTCTTTTGATAGGGTCTGTATCTGTCATGAGAATTCCTCCTTTAATCGGGGTGCTAGTCTTGTTTCTAGCAACTGTGTTTTGATACTGTCAGTCTATCACTTTTATCTCCTTTTTCACCATAAAATCTTTAATTGTACTTGAAATTTCCTGAATGGTACTGTTAAGATTTTATGATAAAATAGTGGTAAGATTATCATGCTTATTTGAGGAACAAGATACCCTTCAGGAGCGTTGAAGGCTTGTTTAGGATTTGGTGGGCTTGTATCATAGTATTTTTGCTATTCTCTTTTTAGGAAGAAATTAAAACAAGGAGAGTAAAAAGATGAGAATATTTGTTTTAGAAGATGACTTTTCCCAACAGACTAGGATTGAAACGACCATTGAGAAACTCTTGAAAGAACATCATATCACTCCTAGCTCTTTTGAAGTCTTTGGGAAAGCAGACCAACTGCTGGCAGAGGTGCATGAGAAGGGAGCCCATCAGCTATTCTTTTTGGATATTGAGATTCGAAATGAGGAGATGAAGGGTCTGGAAGTGGCTAGAAAGATTCGGGATCGGGATCCGTATGCTCTCATCGTCTTTGTGACAACTCACTCGGAGTTTATGCCCCTGTCCTTTCGCTACCAAGTGTCAGCTTTAGACTATATTGATAAAGCCCTTTCGGCAGAGGAGTTTGAATCTCGAATCGAGACAGCCCTCCTCTATGCCAATAGTCAAGATAGTAAGAGCCTGGCGGAAGATTGCTTTTACTTTAAATCAAAATTTGCCCAATTCCAGTATCCTTTTAAAGAGGTTTACTATCTCGAAACGTCGCCCAGAGCCCATCGTGTTATTCTCTATACTAAGACGGACAGGCTGGAATTTACAGCGAGTTTAGAGGAGGTTTTCAAGCAGGAGCCTCGTCTCTTGCAGTGCCACCGCTCTTTTCTCATCAATCCTGCAAATGTGGTTCGTTTGGATAAGAAAGAGAAACTCCTTTTCTTTCCTAATGGCGGAAGCTGTATGATAGCGCGTTATAAGGTCAGGGAAGTGTCTGAAGCTATCAATAACTTACACTGAGCTAGGAGAGTTTATGAATATTGCTTGGATATTATTGTATACACTTGTTACTCATGGGCTAGAAATTGTCATTTTCTTTAAGGTGGATGGAATTGGTATCACTTTTGAGAGGATTTTTAAGGCTTTTCTTTTTAAGATACTGTTGGCCTTTGTTTTTTTAATGATTGAATATATGGTAGGATATAATTACCTATTTTATTTTATGGAACCCTTGTACGGCATAGGCTTATCTTTCTTATTGTTAAGAGGACTTCCTAAAAAACTCCTTCTCTTTTATGGTCTCTTTCCAATGATATTAGTGAATCTCTTTCATAGAGGTGTTTCCTATTTTGTGCTTCCATTTTTGGGACAAGGGCAAGTATATGATGACTACTCATTTGCTTGGTTATGTATAATAATTTTCAATTTCTTCATTTCCCTAGTCTTTTTGAAATGGTTGGACTATGATTTCACTAACTTGAGAAGGGAGATTCTAGATAAAGGTTTTCAACAGTCCCTGACTACGATTAACTGGATAATGGGGGCGTACTATTTGGTGATGCAAAGTCTGTCTTTCTTTGAATATGAACAAGGTATTCAATCAAAGACTGTTCGCCATCTGATTCTGGTGTTTTACTTTCTCTTTTTTATGGGGATTATCAAGAAACTGGATACCTATTTGAAGGACAAACTCCATGAGAGATTGGACCAAGAGCAGGACTTGCGCTACAGAGATATGGAACGCTATAGTCGGCATATAGAGGAACTTTACAAGGAAGTCCGGAGTTTTCGCCATGACTATACCAATCTCTTGACCAGCTTACGTCTGGGGATTGAAGAGGAGGATATAGAGCAGATAAAAGAGGTCTACGACTCGGTCTTAAAGGATTCTAGTGAAAAATTGCAGGACAATAAATATGACCTTGGTCGATTGGTGAATATTCGTGACAAAGCCCTCAAAAGTCTTCTAGCAGGGAAATTTCTAAAAGCCAGAGATAAGAACATAGTCTTTAATGTCGAAGTTCCTGAGGAGATTCAGGTTGAGGGGATGAGCCTGCTTGATTTTCTAACCATTGTGTCTATTCTTTGTGACAATGCTATTGAAGCCAGTGCAGAGGCCAGTCAACCTCACGTTTCAATTGCCTTTTTAAAAAATGGAGAACAAGAGACCTTTATCATTGAAAACTCCATCAAAGAAGAGGGCATCGATATTTCTGAAATCTTCTCCTTTGGAGCAAGTTCTAAAGGGGAGGAGAGAGGAGTTGGCCTTTATACCGTCATGAAAATTGTGGAAAGTCATCCCAATACCAGCCTAAATACCACCTGTCAAAATCAAGTCTTTCGTCAGGCTTTAACGGTTCACTCGATGTCAGTTGATGATTAGAAGATTTGTTGAAAGAAGTACTGCCTGTAGTCATCAATTAAAATGCCATAGTATATGAGGTACCCTATATGAATAAGAAATCCTTTTTTATTATCTGTTCTACGTTGATCATAGCATCGAATCTTCTCATGATTTCCGTGGTGAACAAGGGAGAAGAAACAGGGAGCAACCTGTTTGTGATTGCTATAGCCTGTGTTATGTTACCATCATTTTTATATGCGGTTGAGAACCGAATGGCTTCTTTAATTCGGACAGGGTCAGTAGCTTTACTCTTATTGACAGTATTGTCTTTAGTCCGTCTTGTCAACAGAATAGGGAGTACGCCTGAAATCCTCAACATTATCATTACCCTTATCGCTTTGGCAAGTGGGACAGCTGCTATCCTTGTTGCGATTATGAGAATATATGAGAACATACGGAAGTGAGGGTGAGTAGTTCTCTATTTTGTATTTTCACATTGTCAAGTTCCCCCAGGGCAAGTATGTTTTTCATGCTTGCTTTTTTAAATTTTTTAACAATTCAAGATGTTTTGATGACCATTTATGATTTGAGTAATCCAAGGTCAAAATGAGTGCTATACTAGCAGTGTAAAGGTTCTAGCTCAACAAAGATTCAGGAGGAAATCTTATGAAGAAAAAAATACTTGTCATTTTTATCTTGTATCTAATCATGTCCATCTTTCTTTATCCGCTTAGAGAGAGTGCTTGGTATCATCTATTTTATACCATAGCCTATGTGATTGCAGTGATGATTTATTTGGCTATCATGAAAAAGAAAGGAGCAAAGAAATGAAAACTTTTCTTGCTAAAAAACGGAACATCTTCCTTGCGAGATTGTTCCTAGGTCAGTTGCCCTTGATTGTCTCTACTTATCTATTTCTATCTCGTCAGTTTTTAAATTTTTCCTTGGTTTTCCAATTTCTCTTAGTGGTTATTAACTTGGCTTCTATTTTGGTCACTGTTTACCTCACTAGGGAGATGAGGATAAGAGAGTTTGAAGATGATGATTTGGTTAGTCCTAGAACCAATCAACTTATGTATATCGGCTTGACAGGTTTTATGTCTATTATATGTTTGTATAGAGGTGTCACAGCAGGAGAATTCTATCAACAATTAATTGCCTATATTGGCGCTATTCTCTGCTTGCTTATCATGCTTCTACTCATTTGGGGCTTGAAGTATTATAAAAAGTAGCTTGTTTTATATGGGACTAACCTATGGTCTGGCAAGGGGAGGTACTAGGCTAGTCGTTGCCTTGTAGATAGTAGGAGGAGTTATATGAAAAAACACGCTATTCTTTTTAAAACGAGTGCCATTCTTTCTTATTTGTTTCTGTTTTTCGGACTGTCTTGGACGACCCAATTTTGGAGCAATTATTGGGAGTTCTCGTCTTGGGTAGGAAATCTTATCTGGATTCGAAACATCATCAGCCTTCTCTTTATCGGCTTGATGGTTTGGGTTTTGGTTAGGTCGGGCCATGCTTATCTCTTTCGTATCCCTAGAAAAAAGTGGTTGAGCTATTCCGTCCTGACGGTGTTAGCAGCTGTTGTGCTTATCTGTTTTAACTATCTGACAGCTAAACAAGTTCAGGGGACGAACGAAGGGTGGAATTTGTTTATTGCCTATAGTGAGACAAATTTTGCGGAGTTTGGTGTTTACCTAACCTTAATCGTACTAGGACCTCTGATGGAAGAATTGGTATGTAGGGGATTGCTTCAACATGCCTTCTTTAAGAATTCGAGGTGGGGGCTGGATCTTCTCTTTCCGTCATTCTTATTTGCCTTGCCCCACTTTTCTAGATTACCAAGTCTTGCAGATATTTTTGTCTATACGGCAGTGGGCTGTCTATTTGCCTGTCTGACACGTTATACGAAGAGTATCTATCCTTCTTATTCGATTCATATTGTTAATAATATCATCGCAAACTTACCATTTTTGCTGACTTTTCTACATAGGGTCTTGGGGTAAAAAACAAAAGGCTTGCTTTTCAGCCATAGAGGAGGTCATCATGTATAAACACTTATTTTTCCTAGATTCAAAAACCTTAGACTGGTTGACACCTTATATTCTGGTCTTGGCTTCTGACGCCATTGCCTTTAATGTTTTTGTGCTAACCTTTGTATCTGTTGTGGCCTTTTATTTCCTAAATCCCATGCTATCTTTAATGGCTATCTTCTTAGGATCTGGTTATGTGGTCGGATTTTGGTTACTCAAATGGTTTGTTTTGGAAAGACTAGAACTAAAGGATGACTTGTAGGGAAGTTTGGTGGGGAGGATAGTTTTATGGAGTTTTTTGATAAATTTCATGCCTTGTGCTTTGGATTTTTAGTACTACTAATCGTCATTACAGTTCCTTATACGATTAACCATGGGGATTTTTTTCAAAATGAATCTGAATTGATTATTGTAAGTCTTCTAGTAACCTCGCTGAGTGTTGCTTATGCTAGAAAGTTTGAAATGATTTCTTTTGGGATGTTAAGCAAGAAACAACTTTTACTTTTCATTGCAATCTTTCTTCTAAGTGTGCTTGAGACGCTGGTTTATATTCATTTCTTCGCTATTTCTTCTGGCGCAGGAGTTCAACACTTGGCGGAAGTCAGCAGAGGAATTTCTCTGTCTTTGATTTTGACTTCCTCAGTTTTTGGACCCATCCAGGAGGAACTCATTTTCAGAGGACTTCTTCAAGGTGCGGTTTTTGACAATTCTTGGTTAGGGCTTGTGCTAACTTCCTCTCTCTTTTCTTTCATGCATGGACCTTCTAATGTCCCTTCGTTTATTTTTTATCTACTTGGGGGCTTGTTGCTGGGCTTTGCTTATAAAAAGAGCCAAAACCTATGGGTTTCTACTCTAGTTCACATGTTTTACAACAGTTGGCCACTCTTATATTATTTGTAAAAATCATGAAAAGGTAAGCAGAAGACGGTGCTTGCCTTTTTCTTTCTATAATGATACCTAAGCCAATCCAGAGGCTTTTCTTTAAGAATCGGGTTAGAGCGGTTGACGAATAGGCCAAAAACTAGTAGAATAGTAAGGAAACTTTATACGGAGGAAAGAAATGGATTTGGGTGATAATGAGCTAACACTGACTCCCATACCTGGGAAAAGTGGCAAGGCTTATATGGGTAGCTATCCTGATGGGAAGCGTATCTTTGTAAAAATGAACACCTCTCCAATCCTACCTGGTCTAGCTAGAGAACAAATTGCTCCACAATTATTATGGAGTCGCCGTTTGGCAGATGGGCGTGATATGTGTGCTCAAGAATGGTTGACAGGCAAAATATTGACCCCCTATGATATGAATCGTAAACAAATCGTCAATATTTTAACCCGCCTTCATCGCTCACGTCCGTTGATGACACAGTTGAGTCGTTTGGGATATGCCATGGAAACACCTGTAGATTTACTAAAGTCTTGGCAGGAAACGGCTCCAGATGCTTTGCGTAAAAATCATTTTATCAGTGAAGTGATGGCTGATTTACGTCAGACTATTCCAGGATTTAGAGAGGACCATGCGACCATTGTCCATGGAGATGTACGACATAGTAATTGGATTGAGACAGACAGTGGCTTGATTTATTTGGTAGATTGGGATTCGGTTCGCTTGACCGACCGCATGTTTGATGTGGCCCATATGCTCTGCCATTATATTCCAGAACATCAGTGGAAGGAATGGTTGACCTACTACGGTTACAAGTACAATCAAACGGTATTAAATAAATTGTATTGGTACGGTCAATTGTCTTATTTGAGCCAGATTTCCAAGTATTATATGAACCAAGATTTAGAAAATGTCAATCGGGAGATTCATGGCTTGCGTCACTTCCGAGACAAGTATGGAAAGAGAAGATGAGAGTTAGAAATCGTAAAGGGGCGACAGAATTACTAGAGGCAAATCCCCAGTATGTGGTCCTCAATCCCTTGGAAGCCAAGGGGAAATGGCGGGACTTGTTTGGCAATGATAATCCCATTCATGTGGAAGTTGGAAGTGGAAAGGGTGCCTTTGTTTCGGGTATGGCCAAGCAAAACCCTGACATCAACTATATCGGGATTGATATTCAAAAGTCTGTTTTGAGCTACGCTTTGGACAAGGTGCTTGAAGTTGGAGTGCCTAATATCAAGCTCTTGTGGGTAGATGGTTCTGACTTGACTGACTACTTTGAAGACGGTGAGATTGATCGCTTGTATCTGAACTTTTCAGATCCATGGCCGAAAAAACGCCATGAAAAGCGTCGTTTGACCTACAAGACCTTCTTGGATACCTTCAAACGTATCTTGCCTGAAAATGGAGAAATTCATTTCAAGACGGATAACCGTGGCTTGTTTGAGTACAGTTTAGTGAGCTTTTCTCAGTATGGCATGAAGCTCAATGGTGTCTGGCTTGATTTACATGCCAGTGATTTTGAAGGCAATGTCATGACAGAATACGAGCAAAAATTCTCCAATAAGGGTCAAGTTATCTACCGAGTTGAGGCAGAATTTTAAGAAATAGCCTAAAATCAGGCTGTATAAGTGCTTTTGCTTTACATAAGTTGGCAAACGTGCTATACTAAGAGCAAGAATATGAAAAGTGAGGCGGGGAAATATCTTCGCCTCTTGCTTATGAGGAGGTGGACGCAATCGCAACAATCGTAGAATTAGTCAGAGAAGTTGTAGAACCTGTCATCCAAGCACCCTTTGAACTCGTGGATATCGAGTATGGAAAGATTGGCAGTGACATGATTCTCAGTATTTTTGTAGATAAACCTGAAGGAATTACCTTGAACGACACGGCAGACTTGACAGAAGTTATCAGTCCTGTCCTAGACACCATCAAGCCAGATCCCTTCCCAGAACAATATTTCCTAGAAATCACCAGTCCAGGCTTGGAACGTCCTTTAAAAACCAAGGATGCTGTTGCTGGAGCGGTTGGGAAATACATCCATGTCGGGCTCTATCAAGCCATCGATAAGCAAAAGGTCTTTGAAGGAACCCTGTTGGCCTTCGAAGAGGACGAGTTGACTATGGAATATATGGACAAAACGCGTAAGAAAACCGTCCAAATTCCATACAGTTTAGTATCAAAAGCACGTTTAGCAGTTAAATTATAGAAAAAGAAAGGATAGCTTTTGAAGATTCAAAAGTGAAGAAAACATGAGTAAAGAAATGCTAGAGGCCTTCCGCATTTTGGAAGAAGACAAGGGAATCAAAAAAGAAGATATCATCGACGCAGTAGTAGAGTCGCTTCGTTCCGCTTATCGCAGACGCTATGGTCAATCTGATAGCGTAGCTATTGACTTTAACGAAAAAACAGGTGACTTTACCGTTTATACTGTCCGTGAAGTTGTTGATGAAGTATTTGATAGCCGTTTGGAGATCAGTTTGAAAGATGCTCTTGCCATTAATTCAGCCTATGAACTTGGTGACAAAATCAAGTTTGAAGAAGCACCTGCTGAGTTTGGTCGTGTAGCAGCCCAATCTGCCAAACAAACCATCATGGAAAAAATGCGCAAGCAAACACGTGCTATCACTTACAATACTTACAAAGAACATGAGCAAGAAATCATGTCTGGTACAGTAGAACGCTTTGACAACCGTTTTATCTATGTTAACCTTGGTAGCATCGAAGCCCAATTGTCAAAACAAGACCAAATTCCTGGTGAAGTTTTTGCTTCTCATGATCGTATCGAAGTCTATGTCTACAAGGTTGAAGACAACCCTCGCGGTGTCAACGTCTTTGTTAGCCGTAGTCATCCAGAAATGATCAAACGTTTGATGGAGCAAGAAATTCCAGAAGTTTATGATGGAACTGTTGAAATCATGAGCGTGGCCCGTGAAGCTGGTGACCGTACTAAGGTTGCCGTTCGTAGCCATAATCCAAACGTGGACGCTATCGGAACAATCGTTGGACGTGGTGGAGCTAACATCAAGAAAATCACTAGCAAATTCCACCCAGCTCGCTACGATGCCAAGAGCGACCGTATGGTGCCAATCGAAGAAAATATCGACGTTATCGAGTGGGTAGCAGATCCAGCTGAATTTATCTACAATGCCATCGCTCCTGCTGAAGTTGACCAAGTTATCTTTGATGAAAACGACAGCAAACGTGCCTTGGTGGTTGTTCCAGATAACAAGCTTTCTCTTGCTATCGGTCGTCGTGGGCAAAACGTTCGCTTGGCAGCTCACTTGACTGGTTACCGTATCGATATCAAGTCTGCTAGCGAATTTGAAGCCATGGAAGAAGCTGGTTCGATAGATTTGGAAGCAGAAAACGATACTGTAGAAGAATAAAAGCTGCTAGAGGAGGGAAAGATGAAAACGAGAAAAATCCCTTTGCGCAAGTCTGTTGTATCCAATGAAGTGATTGATAAGCGTGATTTGCTCCGTATTGTTAAGAACAAGGAAGGACAAGTCTTTATCGATCCGACAGGCAAGGCCAATGGCCGTGGCGCTTATATCAAGCTAGACAATGCAGAAGCCCTAGAGGCGAAAAAGAAGAAGGTCTTTAACCGCAGCTTTAGCATGGAAGTGGATGAAAGCTTTTATGACGAGTTGATCGCTTATGTGGATCACAAAGTGAAAAGAAGAGAGTTAGGACTTGAATAAGCAAAAGATAAGCAATCTCTTGGGACTTGCTCAGCGAGCAGGCAGGATCATATCGGGTGAAGAATTGGTGGTCAAGGCCATTCAAGACGGCAAGGCCAAGTTGGTCTTTCTAGCCCATGATGCTGGACCCAATCTGACCAAGAAGATTCAAGATAAAAGTCACTATTATCAAGTAGAAATTGTAACCGTGTTTTCAACACTGGAATTAAGCATAGCAGTCGGGAAATCGAGAAAGGTTTTGGCTGTAACAGATGCTGGATTTACAAAGAAAATGAGGTCTCTTATGGAATAGAAGAGGAGGACATGATTTGTCTAAGAAAAGATTGTACGAAATCGCAAAAGAACTTGGAAAAGAAAGTAAAGAAGTTGTAGCGCGTGCAAAAGAGTTGGGCTTGGATGTGAAAAGCCACTCATCAAGTGTGGAAGAAGCTGTCGCTGCAAAAATCGCTGCCAGCTTTAAGCCTGCAGCTGCTCCAAAAGTAGAAGCAAAACCTGCAGCACCAAAAGCAAGTGCAGAAAAGAAAGCCGAAAAATCTGAGCCAGCTAAACCAGCTGTAGCCAAGGAAGAGGCAAAACCGGCTGAGCCAGTTGCTCCGAAGGCAGAAAAAGTAGCAACAAAACCGCAAAGCCGTAATTTCAAGGCTGAGCGTGAAGCCCGTGCCAAAGAGCAGGCAGAACGACGCAAGCAAAATAAGGGCAATAACCGTGACCAACAACAAAACGGAAACCGTCAGAAAAATGACGGCCGTAATGGCGGAAAACAAGGTCAAGGCAACCGCGACAATCGTCGCTTTAATGACCAAGCTAAGAAACAGCAAGGTCAGCAAAATCGTGGTAATGAGCGCCGTCAACAAGAGGACAAACGTCCAAATCAAGCGGCTCCACGTGTTGACTTTAAAGCCCGTGCAGCAGCCCTAAAAGCAGAGCAAAATGCAGAGTACGCACGTTCAAGTGAGGAACGTTTCAAGCAGACTCAGGCTGCCAAAGAAGCCTTAGCCCAAGCAAACAAACGCAAGGAGCCAGAGGAAATCTTTGAAGAAGTGGCTAAGTTAGCTGAACAAGCGCAACAAGTTCAAGCAGTGGTTGAACCAGCTCCTGTAGCTAAAGAAGCGCCAGTGGATACACGTCGTAAAAAACAAGCTCGACCAGACAAAGAACGTGATGATTATGATCACGAAGAAGATGGTCCTAGAAAACAACAAAAGAATCGAAGTAGTCAGAATCAAGTGAGAAATCAAAGAAATAGTAACTGGAATAACAACAAAAAGAACAAAAAAGGCAATAACAAGAACAACCGCAATCAGACACCAAAACCTGTTACGGAGCGTAAATTCCATGAATTGCCAACAGAATTTGAATATACAGATGGTATGACCGTTGCGGAAATCGCAAAACGTATCAAACGTGAACCAGCTGAAATCGTTAAGAAACTCTTTATGATGGGTGTCATGGCCACACAAAACCAATCTTTGGATGGGGAAACAATTGAACTCCTCATGGTGGATTATGGTATCGAAGCCAAACAAAAGGTTGAAGTGGACAATGCCGACATCGAACGTTTCTTTGTCGAGAATGGTTATCTCAATGAAGATGAATTGGTTGAGCGTCCACCAGTTGTAACGATCATGGGACACGTTGACCACGGTAAAACAACACTCCTAGATACCCTTCGTAACTCTCGCGTTGCGACAGGTGAAGCAGGTGGTATCACGCAGCATATCGGTGCCTACCAAATCGTGGAAAATGGTAAGAAGATTACCTTCCTTGATACACCAGGACACGCGGCCTTTACATCTATGCGTGCGCGTGGTGCATCTGTTACCGATATTACTATCTTGGTCGTAGCGGCAGATGACGGGGTTATGCCTCAGACTATCGAAGCCATTAACCACTCAAAAGCGGCCAACGTTCCAATCATCGTAGCTATTAACAAGATTGATAAACCAGGTGCTAACCCAGAACGCGTTATCGGTGAATTGGCAGAGCATGGAGTTATGTCAACTGCTTGGGGTGGAGATTCTGAATTTGTTGAAATCTCAGCTAAATTCAACCAAAACATCGAAGAATTGTTGGAAACAGTCCTTCTTGTGGCTGAAATCCAAGAACTCAAAGCAGACCCAACAGTGCGTGCTATCGGTACGGTTATCGAAGCTCGCTTGGATAAAGGAAAAGGTGCGGTCGCAACCCTTCTTGTTCAACAAGGTACCTTGAATGTTCAAGACCCAATCGTTGTCGGAAATACCTTCGGTCGTGTCCGTGCTATGACCAATGACCTTGGACGTCGTGTTAAGGTTGCTGGACCATCAACACCAGTTTCAATAACAGGTTTGAACGAAGCACCGATGGCAGGTGACCACTTTGCCGTTTACGAAGATGAAAAATCTGCGCGTGCAGCTGGTGAAGAGCGTGCAAAACGTGCCCTCATGAAACAACGTCAAGCTACCCAACGTGTCAGCCTTGAAAATCTCTTTGATACCCTTAAAGCTGGGGAACTCAAGTCAGTTAACGTTATCATCAAGGCCGATGTACAAGGTTCTGTTGAAGCCCTTTCTGCCTCACTTCAAAAGATTGACGTGGAAGGTGTCAAAGTTACCATCGTTCACTCAGC
Source organism: Streptococcus mitis (assembly GCF_946188615.1). Taxonomy (GTDB): domain Bacteria; phylum Bacillota; class Bacilli; order Lactobacillales; family Streptococcaceae; genus Streptococcus; species Streptococcus mitis_BZ. Next base: position 23,329 of record NZ_CAMHVK010000007.1, on the reverse strand, counting down.
GGTCGGTGCTATCAATGAATCTGATGTGACCCTTGCGGAAGCTTCAAATGCCTTTATCGTTGGTTTCAACGTACGCCCTACACCACAAGCTCGTCAACAAGCCGAAGCTGACGATGTAGAAATCCGTCTCCACAGCATTATCTATAAGGTTATCGAAGAGATGGAAGAAGCCATGAAAGGGATGCTTGATCCAGAATTCGAAGAAAAAGTTATCGGTGAAGCAGTTATCCGTGAAACCTTCAAGGTATCTAAAGTCGGAACTATCGGTGGATTCATGGTTATCAACGGTAAGGTTACCCGTGACTCTAAAGTTCGTGTTATCCGTGACGGTGTCGTTATCTATGATGGCGAACTCGCAAGCTTGAAACACTACAAAGACGACGTCAAAGAAGTTACAAACGGTCGTGAAGGTGGTTTGATGATTGAAGGCTACAATGATATTAAGATGGATGATGTGATTGAGGCGTATGTCATGGAAGAAATCAAACGATAAGATTTTTTGCTCCTTTCTTAGGTGGTGAGGGACGCAAGCAAACCGATGGTTTCATTGCTTATTTTTGAGCCTAGGGTCTCAAAAATCCCCTGTGATGGGACTGATAAATCAGTTCCATCACTTTCACCACGGCGAAAGAAGCAGATTATTTCAAATTGAACTTCGTTACAATTTGAAATGAAAATCAATAAATTTAAAAATAGCTAGGTCTGCTGGCCTAGCTTTTGGTTCGAAGTAGAGAAAGGAATATCATGGCAAATCATTTCCGTACGGACCGTGTGGGCATGGAAATCAAGCGTGAAGTCAATGAGATTTTGCAAAAGAAAGTCCGTGATCCGCGTGTCCAAGGTGTGACCATCACAGATGTTCAGATGCTAGGTGACTTGTCTGTTGCCAAGGTTTACTACACCATTTTGAGTAACCTTGCTTCAGATAATCAAAAAGCTCAAATCGGGCTTGAAAAAGCAACTGGTACCATTAAACGTGAACTTGGTCGCAATTTGAAATTGTACAAAATCCCAGATTTGACTTTCGTCAAAGACGAGTCCATCGAATATGGAAACAAGATTGACGAGATGCTACGCAATCTGGATAAGAACTAAAAAGGAGGGGAAACCCTCTTTTTTTGTGGGGGAAAAGGCAATAAAACATGCTGGCGGAATATTTCCAGAGTTATATTAAAAAGCTTTATAAAATTCAACTTGTATGATATTATAGGAAATAAAAAGAGTGAGAGAGAACGATTTTTCAGCAATAGCCAGCAAGGCTGGTATCGTTAATATTTTGAAAGTGTAGTTAAACGAGGGAAGATAATATGGGACTCATAAAAACTCTAGCTAAAACTTACGGGAATTACTTTTTGACCATGCAAGGTGTAAAAGTAATGAAAACGATAAAGAAAGATGACCATGCCGTTGTCGGTCTGGGGAAACTCTTTATTGCAGACAAGTTAATGGATACGGCTCGGTGGCTCATTAAGCCAGAGGAGAGAGAATGAAATTTTTTTTGGGTCTTCTTGCTATTATTTTTATCAAACCAATTTTTGGGATTATGAAATTCCTGTGGATGATCATCTCTTTTGCGGTCCAATTGCTGTTTTACAAGATATTATTTAAAATATTGGATTGGCTTTTTAAACTTATCTAGATGGTAATCCAAATCGCAGAGAACTAGCAGGAACTCTACTGCTAGTTTTTTAATCTCTTTCCTTATGGTATAATGAAAGAAGTAAAATCATTTTAGAACATACAATGGAGGTCGTCATGGATAATATCATCGATGTGTCAATTCCTGTTGCAGAAGTGGTGGACAAGCATCCAGAAGTCTTGGAAATCCTAGTGGAGCTGGGTTTTAAACCTCTAGCCAATCCTTTGATGCGCAACACCGTTGGGCGCAAAGTATCGCTTAAACAGGGTTCTAAGCTTGAAGGAACTCCTATGGACAAGATTGTCCGCATACTGGAAGCGAATGGCTACGAAGTGATTGGTTTAGACTAATGGTAGATGAACGGATTCATGTCCTGCGGGATATTTTGTTAGAATTGCACAATGGTGCCTCTCCTGAGTCGATTCAGGAGCGTTTTGATGCGACCTTTGCGGGTGTCTCAGCCATCGAGATTTCCCTCATGGAGCACGAGCTGATGAACTCAGACTCAGGTGTCACCTTTGAAGATGTCATGGAACTCTGCGATGTCCATGCCAATCTTTTTAAAAATGCTATTAAAGGTGTTGAAGTTTCAGATACCGAACACCCTGGGCACCCAGTTCGTGTCTTTAAGGAAGAAAATCTGGCTCTCCGCGCTGCCTTGATTCGCATTCGGAGATTGTTAGATACTTATGAGTCTATGGAAGATGAAGAAATGCTTGCGGAGATGCGCAAGGGCTTGGTTCGTCAGATGGGTCTTGTGGGGCAATTTGACATCCATTACCAACGTAAAGAAGAACTTTTCTTTCCCATCATGGAGCGCTATGGTCACGATTCGCCTCCAAAAGTTATGTGGGGAGTGGATGATCAGATCAGGGAACTCTTTCAAACAGCTTTAGCGACAGCCAAGTCACTACCTGAAGTGCCGATTCGCAGTGTAAAGGAAGCTTTTGAAGCTTTTGCGACAGAGTTTGAAAGTATGATTTTCAAGGAAGAGTCCATCCTTCTCATGATTCTCCTTGAGTCCTTTACTCAGGATGACTGGCTTCAGATTGCGGAGGAGAGCGATACCTATGGCTATGCCATCATCCGTCCGTCTGAGAAATGGGTGCCAGAAAGACAGAGTTTTGTTGAGGAAAAGAGCGCAGAGGAGCCTATTCAGCTAGAAACGGTAGAGGGTCAAGTTCAGAAAGTCATCGATACGCCAGAAGGTCAGTTTACAATTACCTTTACTCCTAAGGAAAAGGAAGCAGTGCTGGACCGTCATAGTCAACAGTCTTTTGGCAATGGCTATCTCTCGGTCGAGCAGGCCAATCTCATTCTCAATCACCTCCCTATGGAGATTACTTTTGTCAATAAAGACGATATTTTCCAGTATTATAATGACAATACGCCGACTGACGAGATGATTTTCAAACGGACGCCGTCACAAGTTGGGCGCAATGTTGAACTCTGTCATCCACCTAAGTATTTGGACAAGGTTAAGACCATTATGAAGGGGCTTCGTGAGGGTACTAAGGACAAGTATGAAATGTGGTTCAAGTCTGAGTCGCGAGGTAAGTTTGTCCACATCACCTACGCAGCAGTGCACGATGAAGAGGGAGAATTTCAAGGGGTGCTGGAGTATGTTCAGGATATCCAGCCCTACCGTGAGATTGACACGGACTATTTCCGTGGATTAGAATAAGGAGAAAAAATGAGTTACGAACAAGAATTTATGAAGGAATTTGAAGCTTGGGTCAATACCCAGATTATGATCAATGACATGGCACACAAGGAAAGCCAAAAAGTCTACGAAGAGGACCAAGACGAGCGTGCCAAAGATGCCATGATTCGCTACGAAAGCCGCTTGGATGCTTATCAGTTCTTGCTTGGTAAGTTTGAAAACTTCAAAGCAGGTAAGGGATTCCATGATTTGCCAGATGGCTTGTTTGGTGAGCGAAATTATTAAACGAGAAAGATTCTTGATTTTTTACTAAAATCTTGATAGAATATTTATATTAAATCCTTGTCAGAGCAGGGGTTTTTTATTGAAAGGATTTTATCATGTCAAAGAAACTCAATCGTAAAAAACAATTACGAAATAGCCTCCGTCGTGCAGGTGCTTTTTCAAGTACTGTGACTAAGGTTGTAGAAGAGACAAAAAAAGTCGTGAAACGTGCAGAACAGTCAGCAAGCCAAGCTAGTAAGGCTGTTTCTAAAAAAGTTGAACAAGCAGTAGAAGCTACCAAAGAGCAAGCTCAAAAAGTAGCCAATTCTGTAGAAGATTTTGCAGCAAACTTGGGTGGACTTCCACTTGACCGTGCTAAGACCTTCTATGATGAAGGAATCAAGTCTGCTTCAGATTTCAAAAACTGGACTGAAAAAGAACTCCTTGCCTTGAAAGGAATCGGCCCAGCTACCATCAAGAAATTGAAAGAAAACGGCATCAAATTCAAGTAATCTTTCTTGTCCCTTGCATTTCCGAAAGAATCTTGCTACAATAGAGCCATTAGAGGTGTTTTGAATCTCGCATTTTACAGAAAGTGGCGGCGCTGAGAAGTCCACAAATGTGTCAAAACTGGTTGCTAATGACTGAAAAATTGAAATAAAAGTGTCTTTTTGTTTTAAAGACGAGAGTTGCGGGCGTTGCCCGAATTTGGGTGGTACCGCGGATAAACACATTCGTCCCTGTCATGGATATGGCAGGGCTTTTCTTTTGTGTCTTAGGCAAAGGAGGTTGTCATGAAGCAATCTTTTAACACAAGTAAACTCTATTATGGTTTTCCTATCTTCATTTTGGGGTATCAGGATCAGAATTTTGGACACAATATTACGACCTGTAGCTCCTCTTATAGCCTGGGAGATTGGCTGGTCATCGGTGTTGGCACTGAGGAAAATGCGGCTGACCAGATTAAGTACTATCAGAAGTTCACCGTAAATATTCCTGATGAAAATCTCATGCTCGATATGGAGCAGGCTGGTTTTATCAGTCATCGGGAGAAACTGAAACACCTGGGGCTAGACTACGAGATTTCTGAACGGACTCAGGCACCGATTTTAGAGGATTGTCCAGTCGTTTTGAATTGTCAGGTAGATCGGATTATCGAGGAAGAGGGAATTTGTCATATTTTCGCTAAGATTGTTGAGCGACTTGCTGATCCAGATCTCTTGAATGAGAAAGGGCATTTTAAAAATGACCGTTTTTCACCGACTTACTTTATGGGGGACGGTCACCAGCGCATTTATCGCTATTTAGATAACCGTGTTGACTCTATGGGGAGCTTCATCAAGAAAGCGAGGATGAAGGATGTCAAGAGCTGAATTACCAGAACGATTAGAAACCGAACGACTCGTCCTACGAGTTCCTACAGTGGCAGATGCTGAGGATATCTATACCTAAGCTAGTCTCCCAGAGGTCGCATATCCAGCAGGCTTTCTACAGTCAACGAGTCGCAGAAAAACTTGGATTTACAATTAAAACAAGAATTTTTCTGATTCTAGTAGTGAATGATATTTTTTAAATTTAAGTAACTAAATAGAAATGGAGGTATATAGATGGAAAATGATAGTTTAGAATTGATTGTTAAAGAAATAGAAAAAGAACAGGTAGAAGAAGTTAATAGATTTGAAATGAACTTGTCTCAAGGAATCAATAAGTATAAGGAAATTTTACCTGATGATTTGATAACACCACAACTTCAGTCTAAGATAGATGATGAAGTTAAGCTACAAATGATTGAATTTCAAGATAGCATTGACTTGAAACCTAAGGCATTATACCATGCGCTAAAAATGGAAGCAGAGTTAAATCCTAATATTGAAGAAGTACAATTGAAAAAGAGTGCTTATGAATTTTTAGAAAAGACGACAAAGAATAAATACCTGAAGAAGATTATTCGAGAGTTGAAAAAAGGAGTATAGAATGGCAAATGTTGGGAATTTAGCTGCTAAGGGAGGAAAAGCTGTTATTAAATTTATTCTCGATTTAATAACAGAATACTTAAAAAGTGAGCAATTTAAAAAACAAATGAAAGCCATGATTGAATCTTTGGTAAACAAAATGGTTTCTAAAGTTTTGAAAGAAAAAAATAATAACTAGAAAGGACAAACACATGTCTAAAGAACTTTCACCTAAATACAATCCAGCAGAGGTTGAGGCTGGTCGTTACCAAAAATGGCTTGATGCCGATGTTTTCAAGCCTTCAGGCGATCAAAAAGCCAAGCCTTATTCAATCGTGATTCCACCACCAAATGTAACTGGTAAGCTTCACCTTGGTCACGCTTGGGATACGACTTTGCAGGATATCATTATCCGTCAAAAACGCATGCAAGGCTTTGATACACTTTGGCTTCCAGGGATGGACCACGCGGGGATTGCGACTCAAGCTAAGGTTGAGGAACGCTTGCGTGGAGAGGGTATTACACGTTATGACCTAGGTCGTGAAAAATTCCTCGACAAGGTCTGGGAATGGAAAGACGAATATGCCACTACTATCAAGGAACAATGGGGCAAGATGGGGCTCTCTGTAGACTACTCTCGTGAGCGTTTCACTCTTGACGAAGGTTTGTCAAAAGCTGTTCGTAAGGTCTTTGTGGACCTTTACAAGAAAGGTTGGATCTACCGTGGTGAGTTTATCATCAACTGGGACCCAGCTGCTCGCACTGCCCTTTCTGATATCGAAGTTATCCATAAGGATGTGGAAGGTGCCTTCTACCACATGAATTACATGCTGGAAGACGGCTCACGCGCCCTTGAAGTTGCCACTACTCGTCCTGAGACCATGTTTGGAGACGTTGCCGTTGCGGTCAACCCAGAAGATCCACGCTACAAGGACTTGATTGGAAAAAACGTCATCCTTCCAATCGCTAATAAACTAATCCCAATCGTTGCAGACGAACATGCCGATCCCGAGTTTGGTACTGGTGTTGTTAAAATCACGCCTGCCCATGATCCAAACGACTTCTTGGTGGGTCAACGCCACAACTTGCCACAAGTCAACGTCATGAACGACGACGGAACTATGAACGAGCTTGCCTTCGAATTTGCAGGCATGGACCGTTTTGAAGCTCGTAAGGCAGTCGTTGCTAAGTTGGAAGAAATCGGTGCCCTCGTTAAAATCGAAAAACGTATTCACAGTGTTGGTCACTCAGAGCGTACAGGTGTTGTGGTGGAGCCACGCTTGTCTACGCAATGGTTCGTTAAGATGGATCAATTGGCTAAGAACGCCATTGCCAACCAAGACACAGAAGACAAGGTAGAATTCTACCCACCTCGTTTCAACGATACCTTCCTCCAATGGATGGAAAATGTCCACGACTGGGTAATCTCTCGTCAGCTCTGGTGGGGCCACCAAATCCCTGCTTGGTACAATGCTGAGGGTGAAATGTATGTTGGGGAAGAAGCTCCAGAAGGTGACGGATGGACTCAGGACGAAGACGTCTTGGATACTTGGTTCAGTTCTGCCCTCTGGCCATTCTCAACCATGGGCTGGCCTGATGTCGACTCAGAAGACTTCAAACGTTACTTCCCAACTTCAACATTGGTAACAGGTTACGATATCATCTTCTTCTGGGTATCTCGTATGATCTTTCAATCATTGGAATTCACTGGTCGTCAGCCATTCCAAAACGTTCTGATCCACGGTCTTATCCGTGACGAGCAAGGACGCAAGATGTCTAAATCTCTTGGCAATGGGATTGACCCAATGGATGTTATTGAGAAATACGGTGCAGATGCCCTTCGTTGGTTCCTTTCAAATGGTTCTGCACCAGGGCAAGACGTGCGCTTCTCTTACGAGAAAATGGATGCTTCATGGAATTTTATTAACAAAATCTGGAACATCTCTCGCTACATCCTCATGAACAATGAAGGCTTGACCCTTGAACAAGCTACTGTCAATGTGGAAAAAGTTGCCAACAAGGAAGCTGGAAATGTCACAGACCGCTGGATTCTCCACAACCTCAATGAAACGATCGGCAAAGCTACTGCCAACTTTGACAAGTTTGAGTTTGGTGTCGCTGGACACATCCTCTACAACTTCATCTGGGATGAGTTTGCGGACTGGTACGTTGAGTTGACCAAGGAAGTCCTATACAGCGACAACGAAGAAGAGAAAGTCATCACACGTTCTGTTCTCCTTTATACTTTGGACAAGATCCTTCGTCTCCTCCACCCAATCATGCCATTCGTGACAGAAGAAATCTTTGGACAAATTTCAGAAGGCTCTATCGTTACAGCTGCCTACCCAACTGTCAATCCAGCCTTTGAAGACCTTGCTGCCCACACTGGTGTGGAAAGCCTTAAAGACTTGATCCGTGCTGTTCGTAATGCGCGTGCGGAAGTAAACGTAGCACCAAGCAAGCCTATTACCATCCTTGTTAAGACAAGCGATAGCGACTTGGAAGCCTTCTTTAACAGCAATGTCAACTACATCAAACGTTTTACAAATCCAGAACACTTGGAAATCGCGTCAAACATCCCTGCGCCTGAACTTGCAATGTCAAGCGTCATCACAGGAGCAGAAATCTACTTGCCACTGGCAGACCTCCTCAATGTCGAAGAAGAACTTGCTCGTCTCGACAAAGAACTGGCTAAATGGCAAAAAGAACTGGATATGGTCGGTAAGAAGCTCTCTAACGAACGCTTCGTAGCCAATGCCAAAGCAGAAGTCGTCAAAAAAGAACGCGACAAACAAGCCGACTACCAAGCGAAATATGATGCGACCGTCGCACGGATTGATGAGATGAAGAAGTTGGTGAAATAAAATAAGATATATTTAGTAGACAATTTATGTTCTCGTTCTGCTTTTTTACGTAGTTTATGATAGACTGATGGTAAGAGTCCTATTTCAAAAGGAGATAATACATGAAACTAATAATAGATAATATAGGGAACATTAAACATGCAGAAATTGAAATAAAAGGAATTACAACTATTGCTGGTTATAATGGTACTGGAAAAAGCACAATAAGTCGTTCTTTATTTTCAATCTTTAGCGCTAACTATGATTTATTTAATAAAATTTCCAGTGATAGAACTAAATCAATTAATCAAATTTTGTCAAAATATTTATCAGATATTGAGGTGGATTGGGAAACTTATCCTGAAAGAAGACAATTTAGAAGGATAGCGCCAAGACAAGTTGTTAGAGAGTTGATAAAAACAATTTCAGACAATTTATTACTCATTATTGATGAAAGCTATGGAAAACTTCATAGAAATATTCTTAAACAAAGTATTACGGAGTCAATTGATGAATTTAATAATAGTAATGTTAGGTATTCCGTTTCAAGTGTTGAGACTATAGATTTGGATGACATTTCAAAAAGTATTGAAGAGGTGTTATCTCAGTCAGACAAGTCTATTTTTAATCAAATTTTAACGAAGCATTTAAATGATGAATTCCATAATCAAATAAATAATATATATGACCCAGTAACGGGGATAATTTCGTTACAAATAAAAGAAGAGCAAATAAACGTTGAAGTTAACCAAAATGTGGCTTCTTCAGATAAATTAGTGAATTTTAGAACGGATGTAGTCTATATTGATGACGCAGCAGCTATAGTTGATAATATATATTTGGATAGTTTTTGGTTTAAAATCAATTCAAAATTGAATCATAATGCTCACTTAATAGAACAAATGGAAGATGAAAGCTATAATACATATACATTACGAGCTAGAACAACGGATAGATTGAACTTAGTGTTTAGGAATATTAATGATCTATTGCGAACGGAGTCTGTAAATAGTTCAAAAGATGAGGAGGATGAAAAAAAACTTAATATAGTCAATTATTCTTCGGGTATGAAAACATTTTACTTAATTAAATCTCTTTTGGAAAAGGGTGTGATTAGAGAAAATGGAACACTGATCTTAGATGAACCTGAAGTACATTTACATCCAGAATGGCAATTGAAATTTGCTGAAATTATAGTACTACTTCAGAAGGAATTTGGATTACATATTCTTATTAACACTCATAGCCCCTATCTTTTAAATGCTATTGAAGTCTATTCAAAAATTCATAAACTTATGTCAAATACAAAATACTATTTAGCGAAAGTTGATGAGTCAAATATCCCTATCATCGAAGATATTCAATACGAAACAAATAAAATTTATGATTTATTAACAGTACCTTTTGAAAAACTTGACAAGCTCGAGGAACTTTTGGAGGGGAATGATGATTAGTTGTTTTATGAGTGGTCATGTTATCAAAAATAACTGCCAAAAAACACTGAGAGATTGTTCAAAAGATGACCAAGGATACGCGTTATCGAATATTGCTGACGATGTGGTTGATTTTGATAATGTAAAAAAAATTTATTGTGCCAAACATTTAAATGCATCATATACAATTTTAAAATCAGTTGATACTTATTTGGAAGGAAATAATGATCAAATATTTTTGATAGAATTTAAGAATGCCAAGATTGATCAAAAACAGAAACATGGGCTAAATTTAAAATTGAAAGATAGTCTTTTGATTTTGATGGACTCATTTGGATTTAATTTGAAAGATTTTCAAAAACGATTGAATTATATTGTAGTATATCGTGAAGAGAAGAATGATGTTTCGTCGGAATATCTCGAAATTGCCACAGAAAATGCCATCCCAGCGAGCTTTAAGAATCGAAATTTAAAGAAAAAAATTTCAAAAAGAACTACAAAAGAATTTTTTACGTTTTGGGATTTAAATAAATATGAACATAGTCTAGTTAATGAGGTATATACTTTAAACGAACATGAGTTTTTACAATATTATAATTCAAAAATAAAACATGTAAAAAGAAATGTTAGTTCATATTCATTTTCTTAATCTATAACTTTCTTCTCACTGAGAATTTTTTAAGATTTTACCCAGTCTAACATTAGCTATTACCTATTATCTCAGACTAGCTAATTACTTTTAGAAAGCAGGTTACTACATGACAAATTCTGTAAGTTCGAACCGCTCTGAGAAGTTCGACATTGTAGCTTAATTTTCATATATAATCGCATTGAATTTATCTGGATTGATATTGAAAATCCACCAATCGATGTTATCGGCTGGGTAGCAAAGAAATAAAAAGTCCTGTCACTTTCTCTCCCTTAACCTTTGACTATTCCGCAAAATTATCGTAAAATAAAGAGTAAATGATAAAATGAGGTCAGAGTCTGTTCGCTCTGGCGATAGTAGTATAAATGAGGAGAAACGCTTTGGAATTAGAAGTATTTGCTGGGCAAGAAAAAAGTGAACTATCTATGATTGAGGTAGCGCGTGCTATCTTGGAACTTCGTGGTCGCGATCATGAGATGCATTTTAGCGATCTTGTAAACGAAATTCAAAACTACCTTGGAACATCAAACAGCGATATCCGCGAAGCTTTGCCTTTGTTCTACACAGAGTTGAACTTTGACGGTAGCTTCATCTCTCTTGGAGACAACAAATGGGGTCTTCGTTCATGGTATGGTGTAGACGAAATCGACGAAGAAATCATCGCTCTTGAAGAAAGTGACGACGATGAAGTAGCTCCAAAAGCTAAGAAAAAACGTGTCAATGCCTTTATGGATGGTGATTCAGATGCCATTGACTACAATGCAGATGATCCAGAAGACGAAGATGCATACGAAGCAGACCCAGCTCTTTCATATGATGATGAAAATCCAGATGATGAGAAAAATGAAGTGGAAGCTTACGATGCAGAAATCAATGAAATCGCCCCTGATGACTTGGGTGAAGACGTGGATCTCAACGAAGAAGACGACGAGTTTTCAGATGATGATACTGAAAACATCGAGGAATAAAAGTTAGCTATTGACAATTGTCCTATTTTTAGGTATCATATTGTTCGGGCACCTCTTTTAGAGGTCGGGGCTCCCTAGTTCTTAGGGAGCTATTTTTGTTTTTTCAAGAAGTTATCTTCTTGTATTCTAGTTGTGAATCTGGTGCAGTCGTCCCAGATTATTCTTATTAGTAGGGTCTTGTTTTCTATGTCCCCTCGTAGTTAACAAGGCCTTGAGCATTTTAGAAAGAGGAATCTATGTCTACGAAATATATTTTTGTAACTGGTGGTGTGGTATCGTCTATTGGGAAAGGTATTGTCGCAGCAAGTCTGGGGCGTCTCTTGAAAAATCGTGGTCTCAAAGTAACCATTCAAAAATTTGACCCTTATATCAATATCGATCCGGGAACTATGAGTCCTTACCAGCACGGGGAAGTTTTTGTGACAGATGACGGAGCTGAGACAGATTTGGACTTGGGTCACTATGAACGTTTCATCGATATCAATCTTAATAAATATTCCAACGTGACAACTGGTAAAATTTACAGTGAAGTTCTTCGTAAGGAACGCCGTGGAGAATACCTTGGGGCAACTGTTCAGGTTATTCCTCATATCACAGATGCTTTGAAAGAGAAAATCAAGCGTGCCGCTGTAACGACAGACTCTGATGTCATTATCACAGAGGTTGGTGGAACAGTAGGAGATATCGAGTCCTTACCATTCCTAGAGGCTCTTCGTCAGATGAAGGCAGATGTTGGTGCGGATAATGTTATGTACATCCATACAACCTTGCTTCCTTACCTCAAGGCTGCTGGTGAAATGAAAACCAAACCAACCCAGCATTCTGTCAAAGAATTGCGTGGATTGGGAATTCAACCCAATATGTTGGTTATTCGTACAGAGCAACCAGCTGGTCAAGGAATTAAAAACAAACTAGCACAGTTCTGTGATGTGGCACCAGAAGCTGTTATCGAATCGTTGGATGTTGAACACCTTTACCAAATTCCATTGAACTTGCAGGCGCAAGGTATGGACCAAATTGTCTGTGACCATTTGAAATTAGATGCACCAGTAGCGGATATGACAGAATGGTCAGCTATGGTAGACAAGGTTATGAACCTTAAGAAACAAGTTAAAATTTCCCTTGTCGGTAAGTATGTGGAGTTGCAAGATGCTTATATCTCTGTGGTTGAAGCCTTGAAACACTCTGGTTATGCCAATGACGCAGAAGTTAAGATTAATTGGGTCAATGCCAATGATGTGACAGCGGAGAATGTGTCAGAGCTCTTGTCTGATGCAGATGGAATCATCGTGCCAGGTGGTTTTGGTCAACGTGGTACGGAAGGGAAAATCCAAGCCATTCGCTATGCGCGTGAGAATGATGTTCCAATGTTGGGAGTCTGCTTGGGAATGCAGTTGACTTGTATCGAGTTTGCTCGTCATGTTTTGGGTCTTGAAGGTGCCAATTCTGCTGAACTTGCACCAGAAACAAAATACCCTATCATTGATATCATGCGTGATCAGATTGATGTTGAGGATATGGGGGGAACCCTTCGTTTGGGGCTTTACCCATCTAAGTTGAAACGTGGTTCTAAGGCAGCAGCTGCTTATCACAATCAAGAAGTGGTGCAACGCCGTCACCGTCACCGCTATGAGTTTAACAATGTCTTCCGTGAGCAGTTTGAGGCAGCAGGTTTTGTCTTCTCAGGAGTTTCTCCAGACAATCGTTTGGTCGAAATTGTGGAAATTCCTGAAAATAAATTCTTTGTAGCGTGTCAGTATCACCCTGAACTGTCAAGCCGTCCAAATCGTCCAGAAGAACTCTACACTGCCTTTGTCACTGCAGCAGTTGAGAACAGCAATTAGCCAAATCAGAACCTTTGAGAAGAATCTCAGAGGTTTTTTACTTGCATATTTAGGATATGAGTTGCAAAATAAAAACATAGTGATATAATTAACATAAAAAATCCTAAGGAGGATCTACGATGAAAAAAATCACACTATTTGGTTTGTCTCTAGCAGGTTTAGCTTTACTGGCTTTTCCTCATTCAGGGCAGGCATTTGAGCTTAAAGAAGAATGGGTTGTTAAGTGTGGAGTACAGTATCAAGATGGCAAGATTCTTCGGTTTAACAATGGCCATGAAGTGGATATCAAAGTCTTGGATTTGCCAAAAACCGAGAAAATCGAGTGGACGGTCAGTCTCGATGGTCAAGATCAGACTGTCAATTTCCTAGGTCAAGAAAAGGACAAGTCTATGATCGGGGAAGAAGGGCGTTACCTGAATTTCTATGTTCCATATGGCTATAGAGGAGATATCAAGGTCGAGGCTAAGAGCGGAAACGAAGTAAAGACCTGGTCAACGAAAGTTGTGGATGATATTCATAATGATAGTGGAAAGAGAGGCTACTACCATATTAAAGAATCAAATGATCAATACACCTACCTCGATGCTAAATGGGATTATCAAACCAAGACTTACACTGCTACTTTACCAGAGACTGTTAATGGTCAAAAAGTTTTTGCTTGGGCAAATTATGATAATGACGAGTTGAAACTAGAAAAACTAAAATCTATCAGTCATAAATATGATGGAGGAGCTTTCAAAGAACTTTATCCGATTGTAAAAGCAGAAAGCTGGTTAAAATCAAACCAAAACTGGTACTATCAAAAACAAGGTCAATTAGTGCAGAAGGATTGGGTTTATGACAAGGGAACTTGGTACTTTATGAATGATAAAGGAGTCATGTTCAATCAAACTTGGCTTTATCAAGGTAACAACTGGTATGCCTTTAAATCATCAGGAGCCATGATTGCGAGTGACTGGCTTTACGATCAAGGCAAGTGGTACTATTTATCAACTTCAGGAGCCATGAAAGCAAGCGCTTGGGTTTATGACAAGGGAGAATGGTATTATGTAAGTTCTTCTGGTGCCATGCTAGCGAATGATTGGGTCAAAGATAATGGCAAGTGGTATTATCTGGCTTCATCAGGTAAGATGCTTCGCAATACCTACACCCCTGATGGTTACTACGTTGGCAACTCAGGTGCCTGGCAATAAGAATAATACTCTTCGAAAATCTCTTCAAACCACGTCAGCTTTATCCACAACCTCAAAACGCTGCTTTGAGCAATCTGCGGCTAGCTTCCTAGTTTGCTCTTTGATTTTCATTGAGTATAAGAAGTCCTTTTCCTTAAAGGAAGGGGCTTTTTACTTGCTTTTTTTCTGTTTCCTCATTTGTCCTAAAGCCTTTTTTGTGTTAAAATGAATGGTATGAAAGCTAAAAAAATGTGGATGGCAGGCTTGGCTCTGCTAGGTATTGGAAGCCTTGCCCTTGCTACGAAAAAAGTTGCAGATGACCGTAAGCTCAGGAAGACTCAGGAAGAGTTGACAGCGATTGTGCGAGACCATTTTTCAGACATGGGGGAAATTGCGACCCTCTATGTTCAAGTCTATGAAAGCAGTCTAGAGAGCTTGGTTGGTGGCGTCATTTTTGAGGATGGCCGTCATTATACCTTTGTCTATGAACATGAAGACCTAGTCTATGAGGAGGAAGTCTTATGATACAACCAGCAAGTTTAGAAGAATTAGCATCTTTAGTAGAAAAAGATGGCAAGAAGGTTTTTCTTTTTGTGGCGGACTGGTGTGGCGATTGCCGTTATATCTATCCTGCCTTGCCAGAAATTGAGGAGACCAATCCAGAGTTCACCTTTATTCGGGTGGACCGAGACCAGTACATGGATTTAGCCAAACTCTGGGATGTTTACGGAATTCCTAGCCTTGTAGTTCTAGAAAAAGACAAGGAAATCGGTCGTTTTGTTAATCGCGACCGTAAAAGCAAGCAACAAATTAACGACTTTTTAGCAGGACTGAAATAGGAGAAAAAGGAAACAATGATTTTTACATATAACAAAGAACATGTCGGTGATGTCCTTATGGTCATCGCGAAAAATAGAGGAGATGCCAAATTAGATGTGGAGCGCAAAGGCAAGGTAGCCCGTGTTTTCCTCAAAGATAATGGGGAAACAGTGGCGTGGAATATTTTCGAAGTTTCAAGTTTGTTTGAAATTGAAGAGCGCGGTCAAGTCTTTTTGTCTGATGAACAAGTAGCTCGTTTGAACCAAGAATTGCAGGCGGAAGGTTTTAAAGAAGAAATTGTCAATGACAAGGAACCTAAGTTTGTTGTTGGTGAAATTGTCGAGATGGTAGCCCATCCTGATAGTGACCACCTCAACATCTGCCAAGTTGCAGTCGCAAGTGATAAGACGGTACAAATCGTTGCAGGTGCTCCCAATGCGCGTGTCGGTCTGAAAACCATTGTAGCCCTTCCTGGAGCAATGATGCCCAAAGGCAATCTCATTTTCCCAGGTGAGCTTCGTGGTGAAAAGAGTTTTGGCATGATGTGTAGTCCTCGTGAATTGCATCTGCCAAATGCTCCGCAAAAACGTGGTATTATTGAATTATCAGAAGACCAAGTTGTCGGAACTCCATTTGATCCAGCGAAGCACTGGACTGCTTAGGAACTTGTCAGTATCTGAATACACCACCTAGAAGGAAATAAGATGACAAAAAATGTTGTGATTACAGGGGCGACATCAGGAATCGGTGAAGCGATTGCGCGTGCTTATCTGGAGCAGGGTGAGAATGTCGTTCTAACTGGACGACGGACAGACAGGTTAGAAACCCTTAAGTCGGAGTTTGCAGAAACTTTTCCAAATCAAACCGTCTGGACCTTTCCACTGGATGTGACGGATATGGCTATGGTAAAGACTGTTTGCTCTGACATTCTAGAAACGATAGGGCGGATTGATATCTTAGTCAACAACGCCGGACTGGCTCTAGGTTTAGCACCCTATCAGGACTATGAAGAGTTGGATATGTTGACCATGTTGGATACCAATGTCAAAGGTTTGATGGCAGTTACTCGCTGTTTTTTGCCAGCAATGGTAAAAGCAAATCAAGGACATATCATTAATATGGGCTCAACCGCAGGAATTTATGCCTATGCAGGTGCAGCAGTTTATTCAGCTACCAAGGCAGCAGTTAAGACCTTTTCAGATGGACTGCGAATTGATACCATCGCAACGGATATCAAGGTGACGACTATTCAACCGGGAATTGTCGAAACAGATTTTTCGACGGTACGTTTTCACGGTGATAAAGAACGAGCTGCGTCTGTTTACCAAGGAATAGAAGCTTTGCAAGCTCAGGATATCGCAGACACAGTAGTCTATGTGACCAGTCAACCTCGTCGTGTGCAGATTACAGATATGACCATCATGGCCAATCAACAAGCGACAGGTTTCATGGTTCATAAAAAGTAAAAAATTTTCTCGAAAAGTTACAAATTTCTGTAACTTTTTTGATTTCCTACGAATAGATAAGTAGGAGGAAGAAAATATGTATAATAAAGTTATCTTGATTGGACGTTTAACGTCTACACCAGAATTGCACAAAACCAACAATGACAAGTCAGTAGCGCGTGCAACCATTGCTGTGAATCGTCGTTACAAAGACCAAAATGGGGAGCGCGAAGCTGACTTTGTCAATATGGTTCTATGGGGCAGACTAGCAGAAAGCTTGGCCAGCTACGCAACTAAAGGAAGTCTCATTTCAGTGGATGGAGAACTTCGTACCCGTCGTTTTGAGAAAAATGGCCAGATGAACTATGTGACTGAAGTACTTGTCACAGGATTCCAACTTCTGGAAAGTCGTGCCCAACGTGCCATGCGTGAAAATAATGCAGGCCAAGATTTGGCGGATTTGGTCCTGGAAGAGGAAGAATTACCATTTTAAGCATTAAAAAGTCTGAGTTGGTCTCAGGCTTTTTATCTTGAGAAAGTCAGACTTTTTTCTTGACTATTTCTGACCAAGTGATACAATAGAACTATGAATTAGCACTCAGGTATAAAGAGTGCTAATAATATCTATCTCATCATGGAGGAAAGCAGATGTTGAAACCATTAGGAGACCGTGTGGTCTTGAAAATTGAAGAAAAAGAACAAACTGTTGGAGGCTTTGTCCTCGCAAAATCAGCCCAAGAAGAAACGAAAACAGCTACAGTAGTGGCTACTGGACAAGGTGTTCGTACCTTGAACGGTGACTTGGTTGCTCCAAGTGTTAAAGCTGGAGACCGTGTCTTAGTTGAAGCTCACGCAGGTCTTGATGTCAAAGATGGCGATGAAAAGTACATCATCGTAGGCGAAGCTAACATCTTGGCTATCATTGAAGAATAGAAGGAGAAAGTAAGTATGTCAAAAGAAATTAAATTTTCATCAGATGCCCGTTCAGCTATGGTCCGTGGTGTCGATATCCTTGCAGATACTGTTAAAGTAACCTTGGGACCAAAAGGTCGTAATGTCGTTCTTGAAAAATCATTCGGCTCACCCTTGATTACCAATGACGGTGTGACCATTGCCAAAGAAATCGAGTTGGAAGACCATTTTGAAAATATGGGTGCCAAATTGGTATCAGAAGTAGCTTCTAAAACCAATGATATCGCAGGTGACGGAACGACAACTGCAACTGTTTTGACTCAAGCTATCGTCCGTGAAGGCATCAAAAATGTCACAGCAGGTGCCAACCCAATCGGTATCCGTCGTGGGATTGAAACAGCAGTTGCCGCAGCAGTAGAAGCCTTGAAAAACAACGCCATCCCTGTTGCCAATAAAGAAGCCATTGCTCAAGTTGCTGCCGTGTCTTCTCGTTCTGAAAAAGTTGGTGAGTACATCTCTGAAGCCATGGAAAAAGTTGGCAAAGATGGTGTCATCACTATCGAAGAGTCACGTGGTATGGAAACAGAACTGGAAGTTGTGGAAGGAATGCAGTTTGACCGCGGTTACCTTTCACAGTACATGGTGACAGATAGCGAAAAAATGGTTGCTGACCTTGAAAATCCGTACATTTTGATTACCGACAAGAAGATTTCAAATATCCAAGAAATTTTGCCACTCCTCGAAAGCATTCTCCAAAGCAATCGTCCACTCTTGATTATTGCGGATGATGTGGATGGTGAAGCTCTTCCAACTCTTGTTTTGAACAAGATTCGTGGAACCTTTAACGTAGTAGCAGTTAAGGCACCTGGTTTTGGTGACCGTCGCAAAGCCATGCTTGAAGACATTGCGATCTTGACAGGCGGAACAGTTATCACAGAAGACCTTGGTCTTGAGTTGAAAGATGCGACAATTGAAGCTCTTGGTCAAGCAGCGAGAGTAACTGTGGACAAAGATAGCACTGTTATTGTAGAAGGTGCTGGAAATCCTGAAGCCATTTCTCACCGTGTTGCGGTTATCAAGTCTCAAATCGAAACCACAACTTCTGAATTTGACCGTGAAAAATTGCAAGAACGCTTGGCCAAATTATCAGGTGGTGTGGCGGTTATTAAGGTCGGAGCCGCAACTGAAACTGAGTTGAAAGAAATGAAACTCCGCATTGAAGATGCCCTCAACGCTACTCGTGCAGCTGTTGAAGAAGGAATCGTTGCAGGTGGTGGAACAGCCCTTGTAAATGTTATCCCAGCCGTGGCTGATTTGGAATTGACAGGAGACGAAGCAACAGGCCGCAATATTGTTCTCCGTGCATTGGAAGAACCAGTCCGTCAGATCGCGCACAATGCAGGATTTGAAGGATCTATCGTTATCGATCGTTTGAAAAACGCCGAGCTTGGTACAGGTTTCAACGCAGCAACTGGCGAATGGGTCAACATGATTGAAGAGGGAATCATCGACCCAGTTAAAGTGAGCCGTTCAGCCCTACAAAATGCAGCATCTGTAGCCAGCTTGATTTTGACTACGGAAGCAGTCGTAGCTAATAAACCAGAACCAGCAGCTCCGGCTCCAGCCATGGATCCAAGCATGATGGGTGGCATGATGTAAGCTTTCTATAGAAAACAACTTATAAAAAACACAAAAGGAGGGAATGTCTATTCCTCCTTTTTATGATATTCACTTCTAAATTGATTTGAGCTCTCTTAACTTATATGATAAAATAAGACTAGAAAAAGGAGAAGAACATGATCGATGTAGAAGAAATTCTGAGCAAGATGAACCCCAATCAGAAGATTAATTATGACCGTGTTATGCAGAAGATGGTACAAGTATGGGAGAAAAATGAGCAGCGCCCAACCATTCTCATGCATGTTTGCTGTGCCCCTTGCAGTACCTATACTCTAGAATATTTGACTAAGTATGCAGACGTGACTATCTATTTTGCTAATTCCAATATCCATCCCAAGGCAGAATACCATAAGCGTGCCTATGTGACTAAAAAGTTTGTCAGTGATTTCAATGAGCGAACTGGCAATAACGTTCAATACCTAGAAGCTCCTTATGAACCTAACGAATATCGTAAACTGGTTCGAGGTTTGGAAGAAGAGCCTGAAGGTGGCGACCGTTGTAAGGTTTGCTTTGACTACCGCCTGGATAAAACAGCGCAAGTGGCTATGGATTTAGGTTTTGACTACTTTGGATCAGCCTTGACCATCAGTCCTCATAAGAATTCTCAAACCATCAACAGTATCGGAATCGATGTGCAAAAGATTTATACCACCCACTATCTTCCCAGCGATTTCAAGAAAAATCAGGGTTACAAACGTTCAGTAGAGATGTGTGAGGAGTATGATATCTATCGTCAATGTTATTGTGGGTGCGTCTATGCAGCCCAAGCTCAGAATATTGACCTTGTTCAGGTCAAGAAGGACGCTACAGCTTTCTTGTTGGATAAGGATGTGGAAAAAGACTATTCCCACATCAAATTTACTGTTACAAAATTGGATATATAAGGATAAGCCCAGCTGCAAAGCTGGGTTTTTATACTCTTCGAAAATCAAATTGAAAATCAAATTCAAACCGCGTCTACGTCGCCTTGCCGTATATATATGTGACTGACTTCGTCAGTCTTATCTATAACCTCAAAACAGTGTTTTGAGCAATCTGAGGTTAGTTTCCTAGTTTGCTCTTTGATTTTCATTGAGTATTAAAATAAAAAACCAGGGATTTCACCCTAGTTTGACAACTTTACCGATTCTTTAGTTCTACATAGCGCTTGTACCAAATGTTTACATAGGCTTCTGAGAAAGGACCTCGTCCATTGTTAATCCAATCAACAAGAATTTTGACATGTTCTTTTAAAATATAGTCCAAGTCATCAGAATAATTCATTTTGCGTTTGTGACGCTCATACTCCTCAACGTCCAAGAGACGTTTCTCTCCATCTGTAAAAATTTTAACATCCAAATCGTAATCAATATACTTCAGTGCTTCTTCATCCAGATAGTAGGGGCTAGCCATATTGCAATAGTAGGAAATTCCATTATCGCGAATCATGGCAATGATATTAAACCAATATTTCTTGTGAAAGTAAACAATAGCCGGTTCTCGAGTGACCCAACGACGACCATCACTTTCGGTAACCAGTGTATGATCGTTGACACCAATAATGGCGTTTTCTGTTGTTTTTAGTACCATGGTGTCCCGCCAAGTTCGGTGGAGACTCCCATCATGCTTATAACTTTGAATTGTAATAAAGTCGCCTTCTTTTGGAAGCTTCATAACTAACCAACTTTCTACAATTTATAAGTTTATCATTTACTATTGTATCATAAAATTACCTAAAATCTGTGAATTTTACATGAAAATATTAAAGATATTCTCTGAGAGCGCTTGCTATATCCGAAAAATCGTATCCTTTTCGTGCTAAAACTTGAGTTAAACGCTGTTTAAGTTCGTATCCTTCATATTTTCGGGCATACTTAGCATATTGCTTATCAAGTTCCTTGAAGATGAGTTCCTGAGTCGTTTCTTGGTCAACTTGACTATCCAACTGATCAAAGGCACTTTTAGCATCAGAATAGGAAAATCCCTTGTTGGTCAAGTTCTGGATAATCTTATCTTGCAAGGCACGAGCTGGAAGTTTTCCTTCATATTTTTTCAATAGTTTATTAGCTACACGTTGAGCAACTTCCGAAAAATCAAATTCTTTCAAGGTCTCCTCTATAGTAGATTTTGAAATCCCCTTTTGTACTAGTTTCTGAGTCAGTACATAAGGTCCCTTGTCTCCTGAAAGTTGATTAGCATTGATGATAGCATAAGCGTAATGGCCATCATTAATCCAATTATCTTCTTTAAGATTAGCAATGACTTGGGAAGCTATGTCTTCATCAATATCGTATTTTTTCAGATATTCTCTGACTTCTTTTTCAGTGCGAGCTTTAAAGGATAGGTGGTAGAGGGCTAGATTCTTACCATAAGAAAATTGAGCAAAGTCCTGAATCTCCTTCAATTCCTCTTCGCTTATCATCTTATCTCTAGATAACATAAAACGAACAATTGTATCTTCAGTAATGTAGCATTTGTCGCCATTATCAAGCTCCATCATATAGAGTCTTTTTTTCTTTTCAAGTTTTGTGATTTTCATAGTTCTATTATAACTCAAAATGTGATAAGATAGGGATATGAATCTGAAAGTGAAACAAAAAATACCATTAAAAATCAAGCGCATGGGAATTAATGGTGAGGGAATCGGCTTTTATCAAAAAACCTTAGTCTTTGTGCCTGGTGCTCTCAAAGGTGAAGATATCTATTGTCAGATTACTTCTATTAAACGTAACTTTGTAGAGGCAAAACTACTGAAGGTCAACAAGAAGTCTAAATTCCGTGTTGTGCCTGCTTGTACTATTTACAATGAATGCGGAGGCTGCCAAATCATGCACCTGCATTATGATAAGCAGCTGGAGTTCAAGACGGACTTACTTCACCAAGCGCTAAAAAAATTTGCTCCTGCAGGATATGAAAACTATGAAATCCGCCCAACTATTGGAATGCAGGAACCAAAATATTACCGTGCTAAGTTACAATTTCAGACTCGAAAATTTAAAAATCAGGTTAAGGCGGGCTTATATGCACAAAACTCTCACTATTTAGTAGAGTTGAAAGACTGCCTGGTACAAGACAAGGAAACCCAAGTGATTGCTAATCGTCTAGCAGAATTACTTACTTATCACCAGATTCCAATCACGGATGAGAGAAAAGTTCTAGGTGTTAGAACTATAATGGTCCGACGAGCAAGAAAGACTGGACAGGTTCAGGTTATTATTGTTACAAACCGCCAGCTTAATTTAACCCAACTAGTAAAAGACTTAGTTAAAGATTTTCCAGAAGTTGTGACAGTGGCTGTGAATACAAATACAGCTAAAACCAGTGAAATTTATGGTGAAAAGACAGAGATTATCTGGGGAGAAGAGAGTATTCAAGAAGGTGTACTTGATTATGAATTTTCACTATCTCCTCGAGCTTTCTATCAACTGAATCCTGAACAAACAGAAGTCCTTTATAGCGAGGCAGTAAAAGCGCTGGATGTTAGTAAAGAAGACCATTTGATTGACGCATATTGTGGAGTTGGAACAATTGGTTTTGCCTTTGCAAAGAAAGTAAAAACACTCAGAGGTATGGATATTATTCCAGAAGCTATTGAAGATGCCAAGCGAAATGCTAAAAGAATGGGATTTGACAATACTCATTATGAAGCTGGAACGGCAGAAGAGATTATTCCTCTCTGGTATAAGGAAGGCTACCGAGCAGATGCTCTGATTGTGGATCCACCACGTACAGGTCTGGATGATAAGTTATTAGATACTATTCTTACTTATGTACCAGAAAAAATGGTCTATATTTCTTGCAATGTTTCGACCTTGGCTCGTGATTTAGTACGTTTAGTAGAAGTCTATGATCTCCATTATATCCAGTCGGTCGATATGTTCCCGCATACAGCTCGAACGGAAGCTGTTGTAAAATTAATAAAAAAAGTTTAAAAAAAGTGTTGACAAAGTTTGAAAAGCCAGTATAATAGTAAGAGTTGAAAACAACTCTGGTCCGTTGGTCAAGGGGTTAAGACACCGCCTTTTCACGGCGGTAACACGGGTTCGAATCCCGTACGGACTATGGTA